>JALUUK010000114.1 GCA_027021395.1 Acidobacteriota bacterium | reverse complement strand
TTTTATGTCGAGGAGACGGTAGTGGAGGAGACGATAGTGCCGCTCGATCCGGGCTGTGGGATCCCGGATTCCGCAGTGGCTTGGAAGTGATCAGCGTTCTTCGGGTGGCGATCGCCTAGTGAGAACGTTCAGCGACTGCGACCACTTCCCTCGGTCTTCGCTTGTTCCAGATCCGCCACGATCGCTCGGATGACTTTCGTTTCCGGGCTCTTCGGTTCTAGGTCCATCGAGATCTCATAGGCATGGATCGCGCCGTCGATATCGCCGATGTGCTCGAGAAGAATGGATCCGAGCGTCCGGGCGGCAGCGGCCGAAGGCTCGACCTCCAGCGAACGTCGATAGGCCTCGACCGCGCGATGGTATTGCTTTTCGGCATAGGCCAAGTGTCCGAGATCGGACCACGCGACTCCGGACCGCGGGTTTTGAACGAGGGCTCGCTCGAAAGACCGTCGTGCCGCATTCATGTTTCCCCGGTGTGCTTCGAGACGGCCGTGGAATACCAAGATCTCTTCGTCGAGGATGTCTTTGGCCAAGGCGTCTTTCAAGGTGCGGATGGCCTCCTCCATATCACCTCGCGCAACAAGTGTTTCCGCGAGTCGGAGAACGGAGTCCGCATGTCGAGGATGCCGCTCGAGTGCCTGCTGGAAATACCCCACGGCACGGTCGGCCGCGCCGTGCTCGGAGGTGGGGTGCAGCGCGATGGCGGACCAGACTCGTCCTAGATTGAACGGCGGAAGGTGGGATCTCTCGTCGAGTTCTGCAGCTTTCTCGAAGGCGGCAATGGCTGCACGCGTGCTGCCGGCGGCGAGTCGGGCGTTGCCGAGCGTCAACCATGCCGGAACATGGGTCTCGTTTTCGGCGACGATCGCCTCGAGCAACGGGAGCGCTTCGTCACCTCGATCGTCAGAGAGCAAGCGCCTCGCTTTTGCAAGCGAGCGCGTCCACGCAATGCCGCGCTTGGGATCGATGGCGTGAGAGGCGGCCGGAGCCTTGGTGGATACGTAGCCAAGTGAGGCGAGTCTTTCGAGACGCTCGCCATCGACTTCGTCGGTTTCGACATCGGAAGACGAAGCATGCTGATCCGTACGAAGCTCCCACGGGGGCGGCCCGAAACGCTCATCGATCCAGGCTTGAAGCGATGTGGCGATGCCGCCGTGCAGAGTGATCAGGTTTGTTTCCTCTCTAGAGTCCGCCTTCAGGTCATAGAGTTCCGGCTCCGGGGCTCGGATGAACTTGTAGCGACCACGGATCACCCCATAGAGAGGGCTCCACCCAAAGGACAGCTCGCCGTAGCGACTCTCGAGTTCGTAAGCCCGTAGAGGAGACTTGCTAGGTTCCCAGCGCAAAACGCCTTCAGACGTTTCGTCCGTCGATTCGCGCTCGAGCAACGATCTTCCGGACATCATGTCGGGTATCTCGATGCCGGCGAGGGTGAGAAGGGTCGGTGCTAGGTCGACCAACCCGGCATTGGTGTCGATGACGGTATTCATGGGAATGCCGGGGCCCGCGAGCATCATGGGTATGGCTTGAGTGGCTTGGTAGATGAAGACGCCGTGGGCATCTTCGCCATGCTCTCCGAGGCTCTCTCCGTGATCGCCGGCGATGGCGACGACGAGATTCTCGTCGAGATCACGGGATCGAAAGGCGGCGAGAATCCTTCCAATTTCCCGGTCGACGAAGGCGATCTCGGCATCGTAGGGGTCGAGTTCGTTCTTGTCGCTCGCTGTCGCCGGAGCCACCCACGGCCGGTGCGGATCATAGAAGTGGACCCAGAGGAAAAACGGCTTCTTGCCATCGGGGAGATTGTCGATGACGGCGGATGCCGTTTGGCTAGCCCCTCTTTCCGTCCACCCGAACCATTCTCGCGGGCCGAGCCGGACATGGTCGTCGAAGGTATCAAATCCTTGGTTGATTCCACTGCTGCGATCGAGCACCGCAGACGCAATGAAAGCGGAAGTTCGGTATGACCGAGAAGAGAAAATTTCCGCCAGCGTCAGTGCATCTTCTCCGAGGCGCGTGTGGGAGTTGTCGTGCACACCCAACTCACGCGGCGTGCGCCCGGTCATCATCGTAGCGTGGCTCGGCAAGGTCAGAGGGGAGGGGCTGATGGCTCGACTCCATCGCACGCCTCGTCGCGCCAACCCATCGATGTTCGGCGTGACCGCTCCGGGATATCCGTAGCAGCCGATACGATCGGCGCGCGTCGTATCGAGAGTGATGAGCAGAATATTCGGTGGGGTTTCCGCCCGAGCCGCAACGGCGAACAAGAACGGAACGAAGGAAAGGCATCGCAAAGCCCGACGCAGAGAATCTCGCATGGCATCATTGTGCACCGAGTTGAGAGAGGCGGGTACCTGTCGGATTCAACAACGATAAGCGGGCGAGTGGGAGAGGGAACGCCCGCGGGCGCTCTCGGTGAAGGGCTTCATGATGGAACTTGGAAAGCTGTCGACGAGGGAGTTCTCGGATTACCTGCGGGAGTGCGGCGTGCGGCGCTTCTTCCTGGCGTGGGACGAGGCGGAACGCCGAGTGGTCACCAGTCATCCGGCCCTGCAGCCGCTTGCGGATCTCTTCTCGGCCGATCGGCGAGACTTCGACCGCCACGAGGGTCTCTTCGTGCAATACGCGCCGCGATCGTCAACCCTGCAATCCGTCGCCATTCATCGGACGAGTCGAGGACAAGGCGCGGGGGGAACGCGTTATTGGGGCTACGACAGCACTGAGGAGTTCTTGCGCGACGGCCTCAGGCTCTCGCGAGGGATGACGCTGAAGAATGCTCTTGCGGGAATCTGGTGGGGCGGCGGCAAGGGGGTGATTGCGCGAGAGGGAGATGCAGCAAGCGAAGATCATGAACACCGCCGTCGAGTCTACGAGGAGTACGGGGAGTTCATTACCAGTCTCCGGGGCGCATATGTCACCGCCGAGGATGTCGGCACGACAGTCGAAGATATGGCAGTCATCTTTACCAAGACCCGGTTTACGACCTGTATCCCGGAGCAGGTCGGAGGAAGCGGCAATCCTTCGGCGCCGACGGCTCTCGGCGTGGTGCGAGGGATGGAGGCGGCGCTGCGTTTTAGAGAAATGGGGACGTTGGCGGGCAAGCAGGTGATCGTTCAAGGGCTTGGCCACGTCGGGCTGCCGATGATCGCCTATCTCCTCGACCGCGGTGTGCAGCGAATCATCGGAAGCGACATCGACGGGCATCGCGTGGCTGTCGCAAACGAAAGATTCGCCGGGAGAAACGTCGATCTACGCCGGGCCGCGCCGGATGACACGTCTGTATTGGCGGAAGAGGCGGATGTCTTGGCTCCGTGCGCGGTAGGGGGCGTATTGACGCCGGAGACGATTCCTCGGATCAAAGCGAGAATCGTTTGCGGTGCGGCGAACAATCTCTTGCTCGATCCACGAAGAGATGGAGAGATCATCTTCCGGGAAGGAATCACCTTTCTTCCCGATTTCTTGGTCAATAGGATGGGGATCGTGACCTGCGCAAATGAGCAGTATGGTTATGCCGATCCCGATCCGGCCATCGAGCGTCATCTCGGAGAATCTTGGAGTAACAGCATCTATCGGCTGTGTCTGGCCGTGCTCGAGCGCGCGCGCGACGAGAAGCGCGCGACGAGCGATGTCGCTCTCGAAATGGCCGTCGAACGCTCAGAGGAAACTCATCCGATCTGGGGTGATCGAAGTCGCCGAATTCTCCAGTCGCTGATCCATGGAGATTGGGCAGGATGATCTTTCGCGTGCCGGCTTCGTCGGAATTGCGCTTGCCTCGAAGTTCCGAATCTGCGTATGATCTGCCGGACTTTGGCGGATGAGGAAGGCTGCGAGGGAAGTGAGACCGAACGAAGCGCAGGGAGGCGAAGGGCATACCGGTGGAACCGTTCCATCGGAGACCGGCGTCGCCGGAATGCGTTCCCGAACGAAGCCGGTCGGTGATAACGGTGATAAATCGTCCGCCCTCGATCCACGTCCCGTCATTGCCGGATTGACTCTGCGCGCGGCAGAGATGCGCGATTGCCGTCGGATCCTGGCCTGGGCCAACGATCCGGCGACGCGGGTGAATTCATTCACTTCTCGTCCCATCGGATACGCAGAGCATCGGTGCTGGTTCGAGGCCGCGCTCGCTTCAGATCAGAGATGGCTCTACATCGCCCAAGTGAAGCAGATCCCTGTTGGCCTAGTTCGGCTCGATCAAGAATATGCCGGTGCGGAGGTAGCCGAGGTCGGAATCAACGTCGCTCCGCGGCATCGCCGAAAGGGGCTATCCGATCCCATCTTGCGACAGATTCGGCGGATCGCCGGTGCTCGCGGTATCCACACCCTCGTGGCGAGAATTCGCGCAGAAAACGAGGTCAGCATCAGGGTCTTCGAGCGCGCAGGGTATCGCTTCGTCGCCGAAGAAAAGACGCAAACCGGCCTCGCGCGACGCTATGAGGCTGTCGTTCAGATCGTCTGAAATCAATCCGGATATCCCGGACCATTCAAGGAACTTCCGGGCTATGACCCCGCTCGACCGGTGCTCAGCGAGTCATAGAGTTCCAAGATCTCATCTGCATAGCGACTGCCGCGGAAGGTGCCGCTTCGCAGCTGGCCACGAACGCGCGTCGGCCCGAAATTGTACGCCGTGAGCGTCACGACCGGGTCTCCGCCGAAACGCTCGGATAGTTCCTTATAGTAGAGGATGCCCAAACGGACGTTTTCGACGGGGGAGTGGAGGGTTTCGTCGCCGATCCAATCCACCGCGGAAGAACGCAGCGCAACATCTCGCGCAACCCACGGCCTCAGTTGCATCAGGCCGACGGCACCCGCAGAAGAGCGAACACGGCTCTGGAAGGAGCTTTCTTTGGCGACGACTGCCGCGACGAAGAGCGGATCGACTTCAGCGAGAAGCGATTCCTCGTAGACGGCATGGGCCAATTCCTTTCGCCAGGCTGGATCCGCACTCCGACGATAGTGCCCAACGAGAGCCATGATGGCTTCGAGATCCGCGGAAGAGGAGGCCGTTGCGTCGGAAGCAAGAGCGCTCGCGTTTCTAGAGTCGGGATCAGGTCGATCGAGCAGCGCGTCGGCTTCCCCGGCCGGGGTTGAGGGGATGGGTCCGAGAGCACGGTCGACGTTGCCGAGGGCGACGAGAAGGGATGCGACCAAGACATAGGCGCCAATATGAGCGACACGGAAGCCCGTGGCGGGGTCGAGGGAAGGAATTCGCAGGTGGCGGCGTAGGTGATCGATCTTCGGCATCGTCCTCATCCTCCGAGGCATCGGACGGCCCCGGCGCCGGTTTTGATCGCAAGTCCGATGCCATCTTGTTCACTCGGCGGTAACTACCCTGCTCTTCGCGGCTTAGCCCGCAGGCTGCCCGGAAAGCCGCCTTCGGCGGACTCCTTCGTTCGCCAATATCTTGGATCGATCGGTTTTTCCGGATCTGCGGCAACTTCCTGTGATGACGAGACTTGGCGCTGATCTCGGCCTATCTGCGGATGGCCGACTTCTTGACGCACTCGGCCAGAATGTCTCGCTAGCACTGTGAGCGGCAGGTCGTCTACCATTGGGGGCAGGACGGGGCGGCACGAGTCGAGCGGCCCGAGGGTAGAGGGAGCAGGTGGTCATGGGTAAGGAAAGCGGCAAGCAGTCGGTTTGGGTCGTGCTCGGTTGCGGGTGTTTGGCGGTCATCGTCGTGGTGTTGGCCATCATGACGCTAGCGACCCTTTCCTGTTATCAATGGGTGAAGGATGCCGAAGCCTCGATGGTGGATCCCCAAGCTCGCGACCAGTATGCGATGGAAATACTCGGGACCGATCGACTACCTGAGGGCTACTACACGATCCTCGCTCTCAATCTGCCATGGATCGCCGAGATCGCCGTTCTTTCGGATCGTCCGGCCAAGGAAAACGGTGAACCACAGGATTTCGGTGAATGGGGATTCGTTTTCGTGCGTGGGTTGTCGATGATGTCGTGGTTTCAAGACGAAGAGCAGTTGAGGGACTATATCGAAGGCCGCAGCGACGATGCAGGGATTCTCGGCGCCAACGGTATCCGCCTCGACGTGCAGGAGATCATCGATCGAGGGTCTTTTTCGCGCGAGGATGCGGAGATTTGGTATGTGACCTTTCGTGGTCGAGTCGCTGGAGAAGGGCCGGTCGGCGACGGGGTGTCTGTCGCCTTTCAGATCCAATGCCGGGGCGACGACGCATTCCGTTTTGGGGTGTGGTTCGGTCCCAACGTCGAGGAGAAGGGTGAGGGAACCGATTATTCGGGAAGCGCGGCGGATCTCGCGGCCCTGCAGACCTTCCTTGAAGATTTCGATCTTTGTCGTTGATCACTCATCCGAGTAGGTGATCTCGATTCGCCGAATACGCCAAGCGCAGGCGAGGATCGCGGCGGCGCTGAGGAAGAGAATCCCGGGAACTGCGATCCATGGCGATGCCGGTACGGCGAGGACCTGAAAGGGGCTGTCGCTTGGAGGCAACGGGGCGACGGACGAGATGTAGTAGACCACGCTCATCGCCTTGAGAGTGCTAGGGAGAAACGGGTTGAGGAATTCCCAGCCCCAGATCAGTACTCCGACGATGATCGGATTGCGAAAGAGCGTTCCGAGCAGCAAGAAAACCGAACCGTAACCGATACAGGCGAGAATCGTCGCAGCGACGAAGAGAGTGACTTGCTTCAAGCCGGGGCCGAAAACGACGAAATCGAGAAAATGGCTGCTTCCCGTCGGAATATAGAAAAGGACGAAACAAAGCAGCGTCGCCCCGCCGAAGAGGATCCCGGTCGACAGGATACCGGAGAGGAACTTGCCTGCCATCAGGACCTCACGGCGAATGGGTGTGAGCATGTAGTAGTGCAAGCTTCGATCCAGGATCTCTCCCCTGATCAGATTCATGAAGACCCAAACGCAGGCGATGTAAAGCACGAAGCGCAGAATGAATCCATGATAAAGGAACGAGAAGATCATCGAGAGGGAACCGGGATCGTCTAGTCCTTGAATGTTTTCCCGGGCCACTACGCCCGCGAGCGTCCACAGAGAAAAAAGTGCAACGGGCAAGGCCGCGAGGAGATAGATCGGCAGGGAGCGGAAGCCGAAGAGGTTCTTTCGGACCTCGAGCGCAAAGACGCCTCCGACTTGGCTCAGCCGGCGTCTCCATTCTTCGGAGCCTCGTTCGTGATCGGTCCTAGGTAGAGCGGACATCCTAGCCGTCCTTTCCGATCAGGTATTCGTAGACTGCGGAGACGTCCTCGTCCGCAGGCGCGACGTGCTCGACCTCGATGCCGCAATCGACGACGACTTGGTTCAAAAAGAGGTAGAAACCGTCGGCATCTTCCGTGCTGATCAGAATGCCGGCGCGGTCTGCGTGCATGCGGACTTCTACGACGTGGTCCTGTCGGATCAAATGTTCCGCGAGTTCGGCCGGCTTATTGCAGCGGATCGTGACTTTCAATGGATGCTTCTTCATTTCGCGGCGAACTTGCGGGATCTCTCCTTCCGCGACGACATAACCTTCATTGAGCATGATCACCTGATCGGAGAGTAGGTCGACTTCATGAAGAATGTGGCTCGAGATGATCACGTGCATCCCCTTGTCGGCCCATGATCGAAAGAGCGCGATGATATCGGCCCGAGCTAGAGGATCGAGTCCATTGAGCGGTTCGTCGAGGATCAGGACCTGTGGCCGGTGCGCGATGGCCTGAGCTAGCTTGATGCGTTGGCGCATACCTTTGGAATAGCCCGCGATCTTGCGGTCGGCCGCTTCGACCAGTCGAACCTGCTCCAAGGCCGCCACGGTCAACGATCGCGCGTCTCGGCCCGAGAGGCCGTGAACCCGTAGGTAGCCCGCGATGAATTGCCGACCGGTGAGACCGCGGGGGAAGGAGTCGAATTGCGTGCAGTAACCGACGTTTTGGAAGAATCGCTCCGGGTGGCGGGGGGACTCGCCGAGCACGGTGATCGATCCGCGGCTCGGCTGCAGCAGGCCCGTCAGCAGATTCATCAATGTCGACTTGCCCGAACCGTTCGGCCCGACGAGGCTGGTGATTCCCTTGGGGATCGTCAGGTCGACGTTGTTGATTCCCAAGACATCTCCGTAGAACTTCGAGATGTCGTGGCAGACGATGACCTCGTCTGTGCGTCTTGTGGTCGAAGAACTCATCGGACGACCTGGTAAGGCCTAAGGCGCCTCATCAGCACGTAGAAGCAGATCGCACATACAGAGAGCAATGAAAACCACGCGGCCGCGGTCGGCAATGCGTCGGCGGCGTGAGGCACGCGGAACAATCCGTGCCAGACGATCTTGACCATCTCGGCGACGTTGATGAGATCTCCCCATCGCGTATCGAACATGGCATTGAATGCCTTGGCAAAGCCGAAAGGAATGACGAAGATCGCAAAGAACGCTGCACGAGCCATCATCTTCCAGCGTACGAAAGCGGAGATGGCTAGCGAGAGTAGCGATAGGACCGCGATCCAAATCCAGGAGCCCACGAACAACCCCACCGCAGCATAGTAGTTCTCGGAGAGCCACTTCCACCCTCCGTAGTAGGATTGCATGGCGAAGAGCAGCAAACCGGGAATCCACGTGATCACCGAAAGCATCAAGGCGAGCACGAAGAATTTTCCCGCCAAGTACTCGAGACGACTGAATGGGCGAGCAAAATAGAGCGCGAGCGCATTGTTTCTAAGATCGGTGGAGATCAGGGCGGGGCCGAGAATCAGCGACATCAAGAAGCCGAAAAAGACGCCCACCGGAGTGAGGAAATGAACCAGGAACTTGTCACCGGTGATGGCGAGGGCCTCGGAGGGATCGACATCCGGCCAGTAAGGGAAGACCGCCGCAAAATTGTGGTAGATGTAGATTCCGCAGCCGATCCCTAGGGGGTAGACGAGGGTGAAAACGAGGAAGGCGATGAAGAGTTTCGACCGAAAGACTTGGCGATAGGCATTGCGTGGGATGATCGCCAAACGGGACCATTCCGCCGTGATCGGTCCGTTGTAGCCGCGATATTTTCGTTCATAGACCGCCATTGGAACGTCCCTCCATGGCCTGGTCCTGCTTCGGCTGCGCCGCCGTCGCGTTTTGACCGCCGGTATCGTTCATGGCGCGCTGAAAAATCTCTTCTAGCGAGTCGCGCTTGTAGGAAACGCGTCTCAACTGCACGCGTCGTTCAGCCGCTAGCCGGTAGATCAGCCCCAACTCGACTTGGTCGGGGAGGATGGCTTTGATGCGGTTCGGTCGGGAAATGTCGCAGGTGCAGCCGAGGTCTTGAATGGCTTCGGCTAGCGAAGCGCGATCTCCGACGGTTTCGAGTTCGACGAACTTCTTGTCTGCCTTGCGTTCTTCCTCGAGATTGCAGGTGGATGCGATTCTGCCGTCCTTGAGAATCAAGACCTCATCGCAGCACTCTTCGACATCACGCAGGAGGTGCGACGACAACACGACGTGCATCGATCCCTCCTCCCGGATTTCCTGGATCAAGCGGATCATTCGCTTGCGATGGGGGGGGTCGAGCCCATTGGTCGGCTCATCGAGAAAGAGGATCTTCGGTCCATGGGCAATGGCTTGAGCGAGCTTCGCCTGCTGTTTCATTCCCAAGGAGAAGGATTCCATCGGTCGGTACCGTGCCTCACCTAGGCCGACGTAGTAGAGCGCTTCATGAGCTCGCTCGAGCGCCTGTCTTGGGGGGAGCCCGCTGATTTCGGCCATCAGCCGTACGTACTCCACGGCACTGACTCCGGCGACGAACGAGTCGTTTTCGGGCATGTAACCGATCAGTCTACGCAGATGCCGACTTTGGCCGACGATGTCGAGTCCAAGCACGCTGGCCGCGCCCGACGAAGGCTTGAAAAAGCCGAGCAATGTGTGCACGAGCGTCGTCTTGCCCGCGCCGTTCGGGCCAAGCAGGCCGATCGATCGCTCGCGCACCGACCCCGTCAGGTTGTCGAGGATTCTCGTGCGGCCGAGATGGACGCAGAGATGATCGAAGGTCATCGGGCAAGCACCGGCTTCGGGAACCCCGTCGGAGCGCGTAGCGATCACTGTGATTCCTGCACCGAAGAGCTTGCATCCGAGACGGTACCTTCGCTCGGAAGGAACATCGTATCCGAAAGAATCTCGTTCATGCCGAAAGCGCTGGTGAGTCCGATCAGGTTACCGAGTTCCATGCCGAAAGTTCCGTTACCCGTCGTGGAGACGGCGATTTCGCTGGCACTTGCGTGCGCATAGATCAGGGTCGCCGGTGCCTCGTCGGCAAGCTTGGCGAGAAAATCACGCTGCTCGAGGGAGAGTTTTCCGGCGATGGAAGAGAAGCGACTGAGTGGACCTAGCAGGCTTCCCATGTCTTGATACAAGATACCGGAGAAATTGACGTCGCGTCCCTGGGGAAGGAGGTCGGTAAAGGTACGTGAGGCGGCCAGCGAGTACGCGTTTTCGTAGTTTTGCATCGTTCGCTCGAGCAGAGCCAAACTTGGCGTCATGACGAGATAGCCGTCCGCATAAAGGTAGTAGACCGAAACCGGAAGGCCGTCGATGCGCAGAGCATAAGCGCTGCGCCCGCGGAAATCCGCGCTTTCGAGACGAAGTCCGGAAATCATGTTGCCGCGATGAGAATTCGTGGCGATCCACTGATTGATCTCATCGATGAGGCGAACGATCGCCTCTTGTGCGGCCTGTTGCTCGTAGATCTCGAAAACCACTTTCCACGAGGGTGTCGGCAGAATCGGGCCGTCGAGTGCGATGGCGAACTCGCCTCCGAGAGGGCGGGCGAATTCGCGAATCCACGCGAGTTCCACCGCAGGGTCGAAGCCCGTGGAATCGTGCAGCCACGATTGCTGCCGGAAAAAAGAGACAATGTCTTGCAGCATCGTCTCCGGCGTCTTCATGACGAGAGCGGCGGCCACATGCGCATCCGGGGAGATGAACCCGAGGCTGCCCATCGGGGCCGGTTCGGCTAGCCAAGAGGCCATGCCTTCTCGCGGTTTGTCGAAAGAGACGACGACTCGGTTTTCGGTTTTGTTGCGTACGGTCTTGCGTTCGAAGAGCACATAGTCGATATCCTCGAAACCGCCGGCATGACTCGTCTGTTGCTGAATCCCGGCAGTGTCGCTCTCCCCGAGGATGTCGTGCATCGCCGTACGAACGTCCGCGCCGACGAGCCAGCCTTTGCCGCGATGATAGGCCGTGGCAAGTTTTTCATGGAATCCACTCCTCTTGAATGGGTTGTCATCGCTTTTCCGGCGAGCGAGCGTGTCTCGTATGCGAGCGGGATCCGGAGAAGCGACCAGCAAATCGCCGTGCAGCCAGACGAAGAGAGTTTCGTCTTCCTTTGCTTCGCGCTCCGGCCGTCCCCTGGAATCGAGGAAGACGACCGGGGCGGGCCCACCGGCCACGACGGACGCCATGCCGAGTTCGACCGATAGCGCTTGCCGCAACGCCGTCGCGTCGGTGATGTCGGCGAGGAGAAGGAAATCCGGCGCCCCGGCGCCCACACCGATTCCTCCCATGGAGATCACGACCTCTTCGCCGATCAGGTTTCCATAGAGCCGGACGCGATCGAGCGCGGCTACGAGGGTCTGCTCGGTACCGGTCTTGCGCATGTTCTCTTGCCACCACTGATTCAGAGCCTCGTTCGAGCGAATTCTATCGAGCAGCACGTCGGCCGCGCGCGTCAGATTGTCGGCGACATTGGGAATGCTGATGTAGACGACGGTCCCCGGCGGGACCATGTCGAGCAGGCGCGTGCTCGTCGTCGGCTCCTGCGCCTCGATACGGTCGAGATCTTTCCGGATGGCCGAAACGGTTTCGAGCAGCGCAATCCATTTTTCAGCGTGTTTGCTCCAGGCGATCTCATCCTCGAGCGCCACATATTCGAGACTCGGGCTGGTAGAGTGCTGTTGGCCGGGCAGCAGAATGCTTGATGAACCTCCCTCTTCGATCTCGACGCGCCCCTCGAAAACGGAAACGCGGGATCCGAGGGTTCCGCTGTTGACGCTGAAGACCGTGCCCTGCACTGCCACACGGCAGTCATCCGTCTTCACGAAGAGATGTCCCGTTCCTTGATCCGACGCCTCGATCAGAACTTGGCCGCGCCGGAGATGCACGGTCGTATCGCCTAGCCACTGAGACAGGGAAAATTCGGCTCTTGCGCCGATCTCGATCACTGACCCATCGGGCAGGGTGATCGAAGCATTGGAGTTCTTGCCCGTTCGGATCCACTCGCCGTCTTGGATCACGTCCTGCGATGTGAGCACGACGCTGTCTTGTCCCATCAGCCGCAGCAAGGTCCCATCGGCCTCTCGAATCTCGCCGAGAGTTTTCTGGGGGCTGACCATGAAGAAAATCCCCGCGGAAGATGCGATCAGAACGATGGCCGCAACGGCGAGCCGCAGGAGAAGGGAGGCCCGATCGTCCTTTTCGTCGGAAACATGCTCGCTTTCCTCCTTGGCCAGCGAAGCGGCCTCTAGCGAGCCGTGCTTCGATGCTTCGGCGAGCGCGCGCCGACAGGGAAAACACTCGCGGATGTGGGAGTCGAAGAGGATGCGTCGTTCCGCAGGCAGCGTCTTGGCGATGGATTCATCGATCAGTTGCCGGAAGTCCTCGCATTCCCTAAGGACGGAGAAGGACGAAGAGTCGGAAGGAGCCGAGGAATCCTCGGCGAGTTCGGTAGTGATGCGCTTCCAAACTCGGGACGACGCCTCGCTCAATGTCGAGTCCTCTAGATTCCGGCTCCTGACGCTGGAACTGAGTCGGTCGAGCACTTCGTCCCAATCCCGCGGCTCGCCGAAAGCCGATTCGTGGACGGGTGGGTCGTTCTTCTTGCGCGTCATGATGTATCTCCGAGATGGCGGCTCAGTTTTTCTTTCAGCTGCGCTCGCGCGCGGTGTAGCGTGACGGCAACGGCGGAGCGGGTCGATCCTACGATGCGTGCGATTTCAGTGTTGCCGAGTCCTTCGAAATAGCGAAGCGCGAAGACTTCCGCCGAATGCGCGCTGATCGTTCCCAAGGCGTCGGTGAGATGACGCTGCATTTCCTTTTCCCTATGGATCTCCTCCGGATCGCTCGAGAGCGGCGCCCTCGATTTCTCGTCGGGCGTTTGCTCGAGCGGCACCTGTCTCTTGGAGGCGGGGGAGCGCACCTGATCGAGAGCTGCATTGACCGCCGCCCGGTGAATGTAGCTGCCCGGTGTCCGGCTCAGGTCCGGCGGTACGTCTCGCCGCGCGATCTTCAGGAAAACCGTCTGCACGACATCTTCCGCATCTTGGAGGTTCCCGACGATCCGGTAGGCCGCGCGAAACGCTCGCTTGTGATGATCTCGGAAGAGCGCTTCGAGATCGAAAGACGGCTCGGGTCCCGGCGACCGGGTGGCTTCTGCCCGCACGGGGGTCTCCTTGTTACTTTCCCTGTCCATGAGGAACGACTCTCCCGTGGGATGATTACAAGAGATCCCGGCTTGGCGGCCGTCGACCGGAATTCGGTGGAATCGCGGTGGAGATGATGTTTCTTAACTCGTTGAGAGTAAATGGTTTCTGGATGAATGCGACCTGTCCGCCCCCTCCTAGACGTTCCATCGCTCCCCGGGAGTCGAAGCCGCTCATCAGCACGATGCGGACCTGCCGGGAAATGAGCCGGAGTCGATGAAACGTCTCTTCTCCGCCGAGGCCGGGCATGGTGAGATCGAGCAAGACCAAATCCACTTCTCCCTGCTTTTCCGAGAAGATGCGGAGGCCTTCCTCGCCTCCATCGGCCTCCAAGGTACGATAGCCGAAACGCGAGAGCATGTTCGCAGCCGCTGCGCGGACCGTCGGTTCATCGTCGATGACCAAGACCGTGCCTAGGCGTTGGGGCATCGTCTCGCGAGCACTCCCGCCGCCCGATGTGAAGCGATCGTTCTCCATCTTTTCGTCCCTCGATCGCGTGCGACCTCTAGGAGTCCGTGCGCTCGACATCCGTAGCCGAAATGCTCCGGACGAGTACCCCGTGTGCCGCGAACCCTCGGCGAATCTTCCCGGTCGACTCCTCGTGTCGGCGAATGCGTGAGCCTACCACGAATCATTGCTGCAACGGCGTGATTCCGGCGCTCGCCGATCGCTTCGGCCGCGAGTTTCCTAGGGGCCCCGCCGAGCTTGCGCTATAGTCCCGCGATGCCGGCGCCTCGTCGATCCGTTCTGATGCTCGTATTCGTCGTTCTCTCCGTGATATGGGGGACGACGTGGTCCGTGATCAAGATCGGCCTCGCCGGGGCTCCCCCTTTGACCGGTCTGGCGATACGCTTCGCGATCGCGGCCGCTTTCTTATTGGCGCTCGCGCGTTGGTATCGGATTCCTCTCGGTCGCAGCGCGCTCGAGAGGCGCCTATGGCTCGTCAATGGCCTGCTGTCTTTTTGCCTTTCCTACGGGGTCGTCTATTGGGCGGAGCAGCATATCTCCTCGGGACTCGCCGCCGTCATCTTTGCGACTTACCCGCTCTTCGTCGTCGTGATGGCGCATTTTACCTTCGAAAACGAGAAGATGAGCAAAAGGAGCGTGAGCGGTGTGGCGATCAGTTTGATCGGTGTCGTCACGATCTATGCAGACGGGATCATGTCCTGGGGGGGCGGCAAGCAGGTCTTCGCGTCACTCGTTCTGTTGGCTTCTCCGCTAGCTTCGGCCGTGGCGAGCGTGTCGATCAAGAAATGGGGCGGACGGATGCATCCGATCTCGATGACGGCGGTGCCGATGGGCTTGGCCGCGGTGATGATGGGAGTTCTCGCGGCGATATGGGAGCGGGGACAGCCCGTACATTTCGATTTTCCGACGGTCGCTTCGATCCTCTATCTCGCCATCTTCGGCTCCGCTCTGACGTTCAGTCTCTATTTCTGGGCACTATCGCACGCCGCGGTGACCGAATTGTCGCTGATCGCTTATACGATTCCCGTCATCGCGGTCGTGATCGGAATCGTTTTCCTCGATGAAGCGATCACTACCCGTACAATGCTCGGTGTGCTGCTCGTCATCGGCGGCATCGCTCTTAGCCAATCTCGATGACGCAAGGGGTCGCGAGCGGCGTGCGCCGACGGCTTTCGGGATAGGAGAAACTCATGAACAGGCCATGGGTCGTAGTGGATTGCGGCGCCTCAGTGCTTTCATCGCCCGACGGTTGGCGGCAGATGGCCCGACGTATCGATCGGCTTCGGAAAGAACACCGCATCGTGGTGACGCTCTCGGCTCTCGACGGCGTCACGGAAGAACTCGATGCCCTGCTCGCTTCGTCGGACAACTCGGATACGGATCGCGTGCTTGGGACGATTCGGCGTCGTTATGGGGACTTGCTCGAGGCCTTCTCGTTGTCGCTCGGAAGCGACGATCGATTGACCCGTCTATTCGATGAGGCTGCAAGGCGGCTCGAGGGGGTGCGTTTGAGCGGTGAGGCGCCACCGAGACTGCGCGCTAGGATTCTCGCGACGGGTGAGCAGGCATGTGCGGAGATCGGATGCCGGATCTTCCGAGCACTCGGAATCGATGTCGAGGCACTCGAGGTTGCGTCTCTGCTGACGACATCGCCGCGCCCCGAGGCGACGGAAGAGGAGCATTTTCTCGATGCGAAAGTCGATCTCGCTTCGACCGAATGGACGCTCTCGTCACGACTCGAGGAGGCGGAGGTGCTCGTCGGCGAGGGATCGCTTGCCGGAAGTCCGGAAGGCGAACTCTGCTTGCTCGGACGGGAAGGGCGCGCAACGGCGGCCGCCCCGCTCGCCGCCGGTCTCGGAGCCGAGCGCCTCGAGGTGTGGGGCGCGTCGCCGGGCCTTTTTACCGCCGATCCGCAAAGCACTCCCTCTGCCCGCTTGATTCGGCGCATCGGCTATCGCGAGGCCCAGGAAATGGCGGCGATGGGGGCAAGAGTCCTTCATCCGCGGACCTACGAGGTTCTCAGGGCACGGGCTGTGCCCGTCTCGATCCACTCCATCACCAAGCCGGAGGCCGAAGGCACTCGCATCGGGGCCGAGGTGGAAGACCGCCGAGGCGTGAGTGCGGTGACATGCCGAACGAACGTGACCCTCCTGACGCTATCGACCGTGGCGATGTGGAACGAGTCGGGCTTTCTCGCTCGGGCGTTCGCGCCATTCGCCGAGGCCGGTATCTCCATCGATCTCGTCGCGACATCGCAATCCGCGATCACGCTGACACTCGATCAGATCCCGGGTGGTGTGGACGGGCGAGCGATGAGGAATCTGCTACGGCGACTCGAGGAACTCGGCCGCGTAGAGGTGCGCCACTCGCTCGCGGTCGTCTCCATCGTCGGCCGTGGGGTACGCAGCGTGCTTCACGAGATGGGTGGAGCGATGGAGGTCTTCCGCGAACGGCCGGTCTACTTGATTTCCAATTCCTCGGAAGACTTGAATCTTTCATTCGTCGTCGATGAGCGCGATGCCAAAGCTCTCGTCGCTCGCCTGCACGGGCAACTCATCTCGTCTCAGGGCGATGGAAATCGTCTCGGCGAGACATGGGAGATGCTCTCGGGTCGCCTCGCTTCACTCG
>JALUUK010000113.1 GCA_027021395.1 Acidobacteriota bacterium | reverse complement strand
CTGCGCTCGAGCGCGCCGCCGCCAAACGCGCGGCTCTCGGCCAAGAACCCATCGCCGAAAGCGCCGAAGCTCCGAGCACCGAGACGACGAAGGCGGAGACGGAAGTCGAAGCAGCCGCTCCCGAAGTGAGCGCGCCCGAGTCCCCGGCCCCGAGCCCGCCGCCCGGCGAGCAGAGCGTTGAGCCGAGCGAGCAACCCGCTGCTGCCGCATCGAAGGACGAAGCGGCGCCCACCAAGAAGCGAAGCACGGGCCGGCCTGAACCACGACGACGGCCGACGCGCCCACCGATGAGTACGGACACCGGATCCGCGCCCGCACGGCCATCGCAGATGCCTGGTGGGCTCGGCAAGGCTGTGATTGCCCCTCCCCCATCGACGGCGAAAGAGGCGGCGGCGATGCTTGGGCGCCCTCTGCACGCACTGCGCCCGCAAAGACCCGCAGGCGCCGCTCCTGCAACGGCCCCCCCACCGAGCCGTCAAGCACCTCCCGGGGCCTACCCGTCGAGACCATCACGCCCGGGCGGTGGTGCACGACCGGGCGGTGCGCCTCCTCGTCGCTCGGCCGCTTCGCGCCGCAAGAAGAAGGAGAAACTGCGAGAGAAGCGGCAAGCTGCCGCCGAGGCCGCTGCGCAGAAGGCCGAGGCCGCAACGCTGCCCGTCGGCGAGATCGAGATTTTCGACGGTATTCTCGTCAAAGAACTCGCCGAGCGCATGAACCGGAACCCAACCGATATCATCAAGCGCCTCTTCCTCGACAAGAAGATGATGGCAACGATCAACCACGCGCTCGATGAGGCCACCGCCACTTGGGTGATCGAAGCTTTCGAGGGTACCGCCAAGGTCGTTGGCATGGAAGAAGAGGCCGTCCGCGAGGCCGAAGAACTCGGCGTACGACATGCAGATGAAGATCATAGCCACCGGCGAGCCCCCGTCGTCACCATGATGGGCCACGTCGACCACGGAAAAACGAGTTTGCTCGACGCCATCCGTGAAACGCGCGTGGCGGAGCGCGAAGCCGGCGGTATCACTCAGCACATCGGCGCCTACAAGATTCAGCACACTCGCCCGGAGGGCGAGACTCAGGACATCGTCTTCCTCGACACCCCGGGCCACGCAGCTTTCACGATGATGAGAGCCCGCGGCGCGAAGGTCACGGACGTCGTGATTCTGGTGGTCGCCGCCGACGATGGCGTGATGCCGCAAACCATCGAAGCCATTCAGCACGCAGAGGCCGCGGACGCACCGTTGATCATCGCCATCAACAAGTGCGATCTAGAGGGTGCGAATCCGGATCGCGTCTTGCAGCAGCTCGCCGAGCGCAACGTGCTCGTCGAGGACTACGGCGGTGACGTCGTCGCATGCCGCGTTTCGGCCAAAACGGGTGAAGGCATCGATCATCTCTTAGAGATGATCCTTCTCGTCACCGAGATTCAAGAACTCGGCGCCAGCCCGGAAAACCCCGCCACCGGTGTCGTCCTCGAAGCCCGCCTAGACAAGGCCAAGGGATCGGTAGCAACGGTCTTGGTCCAAAACGGAACTCTACACGTTGGCGACGTTTTTGCCGTCGGATGCACTTGGGGACGTGTGCGCGCACTCTTCAACGAACACAACGAGCAGCTCACGGCGGTCGGCCCTTCGACGCCGGTCTTGGTCACCGGCCTCAACGCCGTACCGGCCGCGGGAGACACATTGCAAGTCTTCCCCGACGATCAGAAGGCGCGGCAGATCGCGCTCTATCGACAGCAGCAAGAGCGGGAGGACACGCTCCTGCGCCATGCCATGCTCCCGAGTCTCGAACGACTGCATTCGCAGATCGCCGCCGGACAGGTGCAAGACCTTCACGTCATCGTCAAGGCCGACGTGCAAGGCTCCGTCGAGGTCTTGAAAAAATCCATCTCCGATCTGTCGACCAAGGAGATGACCGTTCGCGTCATCCGAGACGGAACGGGGGCGATCACCGAAAACGACGTCTTGCTCGCATCCGCGAACAAGGCCATCGTCGTCGGCTTCAACGTACGGCCCGAACGCGGCGTACGCGATCTCGCCGAACGCGAGGGCGTCGACATCCGCCTGCACCGCGTCATCTACCACGTCACCGACGAGATCAAGACCGCCATGATCGCCGCGCTTCCGCAAGTCGAGCAGGAAGAAGTGCTCGGTCGCGCAGTCGTGCGAGAAGTCTTCAAGATCTCCAAGGTCGGGACGATCGCCGGAAGCTACGTTCTCGAGGGAGTGATCAAGCGCAATGCCAGCGCGCGCCTGCTCCGAGACAATGTCGTCATCCACGAAGGCAAGATCGAGTCGTTGCGCCGGTTCAAGGACGACGCCAGAGAAGTGAGATCCGGCTTCGAATGCGGTATTTCTCTCGAGCGCTACCAAGATCTCAAACCCGGCGACGAGATCGAGGCATTCGAAATCAAGCTCGAAAAGCGGGACTCGCTCTAACGAGTTCAACCTAGGTGATTCATGGAACCGTTCATGACGACCCCGGACTGATACGACCGTTGCGGGATCGGCTGCTCGGCAGGGACGGCGAGATGCGTGTGGGGCTCCTGGTTCTAGATCTGCACCTCGTAGGGTGTACGTCGCTCAAGGAAAAGCGACGTGCCGTTCGCTCTCTGATCGATCGAGTGAGATCCCGGCACAACGTCGCCGCATCGGAAATCGACCATCACGACCGGCACCAGCGAGCCGGGATCGCCTTCGTCTCACTCGCGCAAACGGAAGATCCGCTCCACCGTCTTTTTGATGCCATCTACGACGAGGCCGATCGCCGGATGCCCGGCGCCATTGAAGAAATCAGCCGAGAATTCGTGGGATGAGCCGCAGACGCAAGGGACCTTGCCCCTACACCGGTATGCTGCTGTTGGACAAGCCCGCGGCCATGACCAGCCATGACGTGGTGGCTTGGCTCCGACGACAGTTGGGGATGCGCAGAATCGGACATACCGGCACCCTCGACCCGCTAGCAACCGGGCTTCTGCCCTGCCTGCTCGGCCCGGCGACCCGTCTCGCTCACTTCGTCCACCTCTGGCCGAAGGCTTACGTCGGCCGCATCGTGCTCGGTACGGAATCCGCAACCGGAGACCGGGAAGGAGTGGACCCGCAGAGTCCCTCCCCTCCCGTGCCGACTCCGCCACGCGCCGTGCTCGATGCGGCCAAAGCCCGGCTCATGAGCGCCACTCAACAGAACCCTCCAGCCTTCTCCGCCAAGAAGATCGGGGGGGTTCCGGCCCACAAGCTCGCGCGACAGGGGGTCGAACCCCGCCTCGCGCCCGTCCCCGTCACCATCCATGCCATGCGCCTCACGCCCGAGAGCGGGGGCAGAATCCGCTTTGCGGCGCGCGTTTCCTCGGGGACCTATATCCGCTCCATCGCCGTGGATCTCGGCCGAATTCTAGGGACGGGCGCCTACTTGGATGTCTTGAGGCGAACGGCCATCGGTCCTTTGCGGGTCCGCGAAGCCGTGGTGGCGGGCACTGCGATCGCGCGCGATCACCTCGAGGCCGCCGTGCTCGCCCCCGCCCGAATCCCCCTCCCTCTCGAATGCTTCGCCGTGCCCTCCGAGGAGGAAATCGCCCTGCGCCACGGGCGGCCCATTCCATCAGGGCAGGACTTGCCCGTCGGGCGACAGCTCCGCCTGCTCAGCACATGCGGTGCGATGATTGGAATCGGCGAAGCCGGTGACGGCGGCCTCGTCCACCCGCGTATCGTGCTCCCCCCACCCGCCGAGCGGAGCAACGGCGGAACGCATACCGAGCCCCCGTCCTCCTAGTCGGGGTATTTCGTGG
>JALUUK010000112.1 GCA_027021395.1 Acidobacteriota bacterium | reverse complement strand
GGAGCGCGATCAACGGTGGGCATGCTTGCCAGCCCAGCCGCTCGCGGAATGCGCCAAAAACTAAGCCGGGAGAAAGCTTTATGCTGGCGCCCCGGCAGCGGACAAACGAGCGTTTAGATGCTGCGGGAGAGCAGGCCCTAGCGGTCATTCCACATTAGCCAGTACGGCAGCGGATAAACGAATGTTTATCAACTGCATGTACGCTCCCAAGCTTCAGCGAGTCGAAGTCGCGAGTGGCAACAGCGGACAAACGGGCGTTTGAACGCTGCGGGGGCACCGTTCGTCTGCCGCCTCATAGCAGTCGAAAAGCCGGCAGCAGACAGACAAACGTTTGGACGACGCGGGATTGCCGTTCACTCCCATTCCAAGGATGCACAACACCCGGCAGCGGACAAACGGGCGTTTGGGCGTTGCGGGATATCGGACCAGATTTGCTCAATCGACTGCGGCTACAGGCAGCAGATGAACGAACGTTTAGTCGCTGCGGTCGTAGCCCATTCGCCACATGCGGGTGAAAATGTACAGCACGACAGCGGACAGACAAACGTTTGGACGATGCGGAGCAAAATGATGGGATAGAACACCCAAAAACTGCGGAGGATGATATGTCAAACGAATCTACAAAACACTGGAGACACTGGCGGTGGCTCAATACACTGCCGTTCGAACGGTACCACCGAGCAATCGCTACCTGGAAACGGATGTTCGGTGTCTGGCCACAAGGGATCATCTACGACGCCAGAGGATGGCACCTGAACCTCGTCAAGGAGGATGCAAGACAATGCCCGTACTCGAAACGATTCTGCTCGTGTGTGTGATCGCGGCGTTCGCCGTCGGAATGTGTGCCCTCATGAGCAAATAATGAATGTCATGCGAAAGCACTCGCAATGGTGGCACTCAATAAGTACCGCCACACACCACGAGTTTTGTACAACCCCCCAGGACCGGACAACCCCGCCTGTTTTTAGGTGTCACCCATGACACCTAAAAACAGGTGCCCATCTGTACCGAATAATGGTAATTAACATGGGCAGCATGGGCGAAGCGGATAGAGAAAAGTGCCTGGCAACGCGGTGCGACGCAATCTCGGAAAGACGACCGATGGAATGCGATGATCCAAGCAAAAATCGGTTGCAACCAGAAAAAAACCAAACGAGGGGCTATTCATGTATATGGGAATGGCTATGATTTCTTTTAGCCCTTCCAACGCGGTTCTTCGCGTAGTTGGCTGAGGAGTCCAGCATATGCAAAAGGTCATCGACTTGGGCGACCCGATCAGCGACGACTTCCTGGAGCCGTTCGAGGAAGCCATCGCAAAAGAACTCTGCATCGTCGAAAAACGATGCGAGGCTGACACGCCGATGGGAAAAAAGGTATGGCACGAGCCAGACCTTCAAACTGCCAACGTGTCGCTTGATGTCTCAGATTGCGACTGGTTGCCGGTCGTCGTCATCGGGATCTGCGACCTGCCATCGTGCTGGTGTGACTGGATCGCATACCTGGAAAAGCTTGAGCGAAGGATCGCAACATACAGCATCGACATTAACCAAAGGGGATGAGAATGGACACTCCTGCTATCGTCGAACGGTTTGCGCAGAACATCCGATACGCCATGCAGAAACATCGGCTCACGCAAACCAGGATCGCAAAGAAGATGCGATGCCACCAGTCGTTCGTGTCAGATGTCGTCAACGGCAAGCGGGCGGTGCGACTGCAAACGGCGGAACGGTTCGCACGGGCCATCGACATGGAGCTGTGGCATACCCTCATGCCACCGAAGCGGTTCGCAATCGAGTTCAAAAACAGACACCGGGAGCTGTACGATGGATGACATGAAAGGAAAATTCGGCAGAGTCATCAGGCGATACAAGGGCATCGCATTGACCACCATCGGCGTATGCCTCATTGTGACCATTCCGTGTGCATTTACTTACGGGACACGCGATTCAGTCACCGCAACTGTAAAGAAAACCGAAGCAGTGGTCACAGGGTCGGGCAGTTCCACAAAGCGCATCTATCTCGTCTTCACGGACAAGGAAACCTTGTGCAACAAGGATAGTTTGATGTACCTGAAGTTCAACTCGTCGGACATATACGGGGAAATCCAGCCCGGCGCAACATACCGGTTCAACGTGTACGGATGGCGTATTCCGTTCCTGTCCATGTATCGAAACATCATCAGCGCTGATCCATGCAAATGAGTGACCCCATCGTGATCGCCGTCATATCGTGCGCACTCATATGCGTGCCTCTCCTAGTGGCTGTGCTCGTCGAATACATCGCGGGGGATGACCATGAAACAACGGACGACTGAATGGAGGATGGCACGCCTGGGCGATGTCACAGCGTCCAGATTCAAAGATGTGCTCACCAAACCCAGGACAAAAGCCGCCAGGGATGCCGGCGAAATGTCCGAAACCGCCATGCGGTACATGGAGGAACTGCTCGCGGAACTCCTCACGGGAATGCCGATCGACAGATGGCAGAACGCCGCAATGCGGTGGGGATCCGAGTGGGAAAGCCACGCATTCGACGCCGCGGTTGAGGCAATCGAAAAACGGTTCGGAACGCCGCCAACCCTGCCAGAGGGCGAGTTCGCCTACATCCAGCATCCGACAGAGCCAGGAATCGGATGCTCGCCAGATGGAATCATCGGCGAGGATGGGCTGCTGGAAATAAAATGCCCGGCAAACCCGGCGGTCCACATCAGGACCATGCTGGATGGCGAAATGCCGGAGAAACACATCGAACAGGTGCAGGGCTCGCTGTGGATTGCCAAGAAGAAATTCTACTGCTTCTGCTCGTTCGACCCACGCCTCGAGGCAAGTGGCGTCAACCCGCTGTTCATCAAGAAGGTCGAACGGGATGACGGCTACATCAACGAAATCCTCGCGCCTGCGGTCATCCGGTTCCGTGACAAACTCAGGGAAAAATACAGGGAGATCGTCAATGAGCCATTCTGAGGGGGCTGGAATACGACAGGCTATTATCGCGGTCATGCGTGAGGTCGGGGCAATCGGCAAGGACGCCATGAACGAACAGCAGAAATACCCCTACCGCTCAGCAGAACAGGTCTACAACCGCGTGCAGCCGCTGTTCGCAAAGCACGGCATATTCTCAGTTCCCAAGGTGATTGACCAAAAACGGGAAATGGGAACCACACGGAACGGAGGAACCATCATATACTCCATGCTCACTGTGGAATACTCGTTCTACGCGGAGGATGGTTCGTGCATAACCGCAACCGTCGTCGGTGAAGGCATGGACGGCGGAGACAAAGCCTCAAGCAAGGCACTCACCGCGGCGCACAAATACGCCATCTGCCAACTGCTCAACCTGCCGTACGCGGCAGAGGACCCCGAAAAGCACACCCCGGAGTTCTTCCGGAAGATGGCCGGGAAAATCACGCAGCCCGACATGATCGCCATCAAACGAAAGTGGCACGAGAAGATCGGTCGGAAGCTGCCACAAGACACGCCAAGGGAAAAACTCGCGGAATGCTTCCGCGAATGGGTGTGCAGCGTCGTTGGACGTGACTTCGACGCAATCGATTTCCGGCAGTGGACAGCCGAAGAACTTGAACTCTGCGAAAAAGAACTGGAGGAACACGATGGGGACGATAGTGAGATGCAAGGTTGATCAAGACGGCAACATCGGCGTCGAAGTCGCCGCACAGGCGATGCGGACGATCACAAAGGCTGTCGCCATCCTCAACGCCATCGCGGCTGTGGGCGGCGAACAGTGCAAAGAATGCGGCGAAGCCGCTCAAGCGGTGCTTGAGGCCGTCGCAAAGGCTGAGGGCAAAGGTTTCGAAGAAACCGACAGCACGGCTGCCGAGAAGGACGACGAGAATGTGGAGGAATCCTGATGCAAGTCATGCCAATTCTGCTCGTGCGAAGCGTTGAAATCGTTTCGCAGGAAAATAACGAACCACCGAAGATGCAAGGGATCGCAACCCTTGCGAAATGGTGTAAACTGCCATTCCTCTCGTCGGAAACCAAAGTCGATGTCGAGGGGGAATACATGCACCCGGACAAGCTGTACTGGAACCGGGGCGAAAAGCCTGTGCTCGTCGCTGTGTTCGAGGAAATCGCACTCGACAGCTCTGCTTTCGTCAAAAACTTCGATCGATACCTCGGCGACGGATACGATGGATGGAAGAGCGTCGATGAACAATACCCGGACACAGCGCAGCCCGAGTACCATCGAAAGCCTAAGAATCGAAAACGCTGAATGCTGGTACTGCGGCTGGAGATACGGCGATCCGTGGCATTTCCCGATGATTATCGAAGCGCATCACATCATCCCTGGAATCGGCAGAAGGCACGACGACCGGCGGGAAGTCGTCATGCTCTGCTCGCTGTGCCACAAACTCGCACACGGGCTGCGGTGCGTCATCGACGGCGCGGCAATGCCAAAGATCACGTTGGCAGAATTGCTCTGGCTCAAGAAAAAATTCGACGGAAAATTCTACGATCGCAAGTACTTGGCTGGCTTGTGGTTGGGTGGAAGATTGCCAAGAGCAAAGCGCCCGTCTCGCGGGAAATGGGCGAAACAGCGTTGACGGAAACGGCTGGATCGAAAAAACTGGATCGGTGGTGGAGACGAAAATGCCTGAACTCTTCATTGATGACGACCTGCACGCAGAGATTCCGGCGCT
Source organism: Acidobacteriota bacterium (assembly GCA_027021395.1). Classification (GTDB taxonomy): domain Bacteria; phylum Acidobacteriota; class Polarisedimenticolia; order J045; family J045; genus JALUUK01. Next base: position 58,915 of record JALUUK010000112.1, on the reverse strand, counting down.
CGAACCAGACGACTACCAAGCACTCAAATCGGCCATTGAGTGGGAAGGGGAAATCACAGACCCCGTACTCTACTGGTTCGACGGAAGCAAGAACATCATCGTCGATGGCGTGCACCGCTTCAAAATCGCGCAGGAACTCGGCATCCAATGTCCGGCGAAAGAAATCGGCGTAGGGCGATCGCGGAACGAAATCAAGGCCATCGCGATCAGTAGGGCAACCGACAGGCGGAACCTCAGCCTGCAAGCACGGCTCCAGATCAGGAAAATCGGGATCGCATGCCGTGCGAAAACGATCGCAAAGAAAATCAGCGAAGAAAAACCAGCGGACGAGCATAAACCCAAGCAACGCAAGGAGAAAGACTTATCTCCGAAGTCGCGAAGCGTCTCGAATGAACTCGGGCTCTCCAGGGCTACCGTCAGACGGGCGGTGGATTTCCACGACCTCGTAGAGAAGCTGTGCACGCCGGCGAGAAGGGCGATTGAAAGCGGTTCGGTCGTCGCAACCGAAGAGGAGCTGCAAGCGCTCGCGGAACTGCCGGAAGAAGAGCAAATCGTCATCGTGCGCAAGGTCAGGGTCGGGCAGGCAGCGAAAATCGGCGATCTCATCAAGGCGCTGCCGAAACGCAAAAAGAAGAAGCCTCAGCCGAAGCTCGATCCGCACGTCTACTGGAACCAGATCGACGCCAAATTCGGCGAGGTGATCCGCCTCATCGACAAGGCGGCGGATGCGCTCAATCTGCCAAACGATGGGACGCGATCGATCATCATGGACGCCATCGACAATGCGATGGAGTACACGCGGGAGTTCCTTGGGGTGCCAGAAGAATCATGATGACAGCAGAGGCTGACGAGATGATTACCGAAGCGTCGATCTTCTCCGTAGACGCCCCGTGGAAACACCAAGTCTACGGCGTAGAACAGACGATCAACGCCATCTCCAACGGCGAACGCGCCGTCTGCCTCACATCCCCAACAGGGTCCGGGAAAACCGAAATGCAGATGGCACTCATCCGGTGGGCTCTCAACCAAGGAAAACGGGTCGCCTTGTTCATGGACCGCATCCTGCTCACGCAGCAAACCATCCGGGTCTACTCCGAAGCAGGCATCCCGTTCGGCGTCCGGTCGGCACAAATGGAATACCTCGACTACAGAACCGAGCCCGTCCAAATCTGCACCATCCAAACCGTCAAATCACGCATCCAGAAGGATTCTGACGAATGGGTGGACGCAGACGTGGTAATCGTCGATGAAGCACACAAAATGGCCACAGGCGGCAATCTGGGGCTTCTCAGCGGGTATCTGGCACGCGGGGCGAAAATAATCGGCGTAACCGCAACGCCGCTCGGGCTCGGGCTCGCATACGATAAGCTAGTCTGCGCAGCAGGAACGTGGGATCTCATCAAGGAACGGGTGCTCGCAAGAGCGATCGTGTTCGCGCCGTCAGAACTCGACACCAGGAAACTCACATCCTGGAAGGTGGACCTGTCAATGTCCGAGGCGCAGGCACGGAAAACGTGGGGGACCGAGAAAGGGAAGAAGCGGGCTTCCATCATCGGGAACATCCTCAAGAGCTGGCAGAGCCTCAACGAAACCAGGACTCACACCATCGCGTTCGCGCCGGGAGTACAGGAATCGCTCTGGGCTGCCAGATGGTTCACATCCATGGGCTACCGAGCACTGCATGTCGATGGGACCGACTTCTGGTGCGACGGCGAAATGCACGATCGGAGGACCGAAAACAGCCTGTTCGAAGAACTCATGCAGCAGTGGCGGGATGGGGAAATCAACATCATCTGGAACAGGTTCGTCCTGCGAGAAGGGATCGATGAACCCCTCATCAAGAACCTCATCCTCGCAACTCCGGTAGGAAGCCATAGGAGTTACCTGCAAATGGTTGGTCGTGCTCTACGCAGGTCGGAGCTGACCCCGGAGACCGTCACCGTCACCGATCACGGAGGGAACTGGTGGCGGTGGGGGTCTCCAAATGCAAACCAAGACTGGGACGAAGCGTTCGCAACCGACGACGCAAACGTCCTGGCAAAAAACCGAATATCCAGAATCAGGGAAACCGGGAAACTGGAAGGGGTTGCGTGCCCGCATTGCGGCGCCCTGCACAACTCCATGAAAAAACGGCTGCTCTACTGCGAGCAGTGCGGGGCGAAATTCGACATCAACAAGCCGTGCCGCAACATCATCCACGAGGATGGGAAACTCAAGCTCGTTTCCGGGAAACCCATCGATCAGTGGAAGATCAAGGACGCCCCTTCAAACGAAGGCAGATGGCGTGGGCTCTACTGGAACGCAATGAAGAAGCACGGCGGTGAACTGACGTTCAACCAACTGTATCAGCAGTTTTTCATGTCCGTCGCACGCGAAGCCGCACAAGGTACGCGGTACGAGTTCGCACCGTGGAAGGCACACCATCCGCCCAGGAACCTGCCGCTCATGCCCAAGAGGGCAAGCGATTGGCACCGGAAGATCGCGAATGTGCCGAAGGACGCTCTCTACTGAACAAGGGGTCTGCCGTGGGTCGTATCCTCAGCGAGTACGTCAAGCACCAGCTCCATTCCACGATGGATCGGGTCGGGAACAACGAGCGGCGCTCGACGTTCAACGAGCATGCCATCAAAATGCTCGCAAAGAAAATCGACGACCTGCACGACGCCGTTGAACTACAGAACGATCGAATCACAAATCTCATCTCACGCCTCAAAGAGCGGTTCGAACAGATCGACGCCGCATTGCACTCCGGAGGCAACCCGAAAACAGACGCACCGCAGCACGACGCTGACGATGCGCCGCAGTCGTAAGAACGGTCGGCGACTTATAGCCACTGGTGGCAGCGAACCGTTGGGCGTACCGGGCCTTAAAACCGGCGCCGGCTGGCAGCCGGCAAGCCTCCTCGGCGCAAGTAGTCCCGCTAGTGCCACCGCCCTGTGGACAGGACCAAAGCGTACAGAGGTCGCAGCGTGATGCTGTAGGCTCCAGGTGTTTCGAGCGATGGCGGTTTGCTCGCAACAGGCCGCTTGGAGGTAGGGTGGGTTGGGGATCGCATTGGGCAATCGGACACCGACGCCAGGCCTTGGGGTAATCAAGGATGACCGCCCTATAGGACTTCTGCGCTGTTGGGGCGTACTGTGCGCATGGCGATGTGTGTGCGCAAACCGTTGGTACCAAAGACCTTGGAGGAGCTTGGAACTGTGTGTGGTGAATGCGGAGAACGGTGCAATGACGGCAATCTCACTGACGACCAGATCAGGGAAATGTTCCTGCGTGCAGACTCGGATCAAGAGGCGCAAGCGGTGCTTGACGCCTACATCTCAAGGGAAAAGAAGCTGATCCGTCAGCAGTGGTACGAAAGCGGGGCGCAGCCGCGTGGGCTGTGCCGACCGAGCGAACGGCTCGCAAACAAACACCGGTAAGGAGACGCGCGATGGCACGGAAGCAGCGAAGGGCGGCGCCACGGACGGCGCCGATCCCTTCTCAAGAAGAGATCCGCGAGCAATGCGAGCGCATACAAAGCCGATGGAGCGACCGCGTTCGGCAGAAGCGCATGCAATGCCCGCGCACACCGTGGACCCCGCCTGTCATCGGGATCGAAACGCTTCGGTTCGCAATCAAGTCGATCGAGGACGAAAACGATGATTAGCGCACTGATCCAGGCATTGCGCAACCCCGACGAATACGTCCTGGAGTTCGAGTACACCGACCGCCACGGCGAACGCACGATCCGCATCGCCAGCCCCATCCGATTCCTATCTGACGACCGGTTCCTCGCCCTGTGCCTCTGCCGTGAGGAGCCGCGGCAATTCTACATGCACCGCTGCCGCAACATCCGCCTCATCTGCGCATCCGATGTTCTGATGCCCGAGCCGATCCGTCGCCCGTAGAAAAAAATCCGAAAAATGTCTTATCCGACATGCATGATGTTTACGCGATGGATGATAGTGGTATAATTCCGTGGTGGCTGCTGGAGGCGGCTTGAGGAACAGTGGCGACAGTTTGTGCTGGATGATATTTTGGATAACGCGGAATAAACAAATGGAGGTAATCATGTATCCACCGAAACCCGACTGTCGGAGCAGAAGTATGCGACCATATCGAAAGAAACCAGTGGTCATCAGAGCCATTCAAATTACTGAGGAAACGTTTAATCTACCACATCCTAACCAAGAGCACATACCAGGGGTCGTGTACGACCAGAGCACAAAGACGGCTACGATCGAGACCCTTGAAGGCACGATGACGGCGCAGCTCGGGGATTGGATTATCCGCGGTGTAAAGGGCGAGCTTTATCCATGTAAGCCGGACGTTTTCGAAGCTACCTATGAGCCACTGGATGAGTGACAGGTGGTCTCCCGCCTGGGGCTCTTTACCATCGAATCCGGGCGCGGGTGATTGCATGCTGAAACTGGACGAACGAACGTAAGCGAGGCCATGATGTTCAGCCATTGCATCGCGTTGTACGTAGATGACGGCCCAGACTTCGTAGTGGATCGCATTGTGACGGCAAGGAAGCGTCACAAATGCTGCGAATGCGGGTGCGACATTCTCCCTGGAGAGCAGTACGAGCTTACGAATGGCAAGTGGGACGGGCGCATGGGAAGGTTTAGGACATGCGAGACCTGCCGGCGCATACGTTCCAGCCTGTTTGTTGACGGATGGTACTACGGATTGATGTGGGACGATATCCACGAGGCATACTGTGATGACGACTCGTGCATTTGTCCTGATATGCCTAAGGTGAAGTGACGCAGTACTGTGGAGCTAGGGTGGAGTATTGAGCTATGAGCACGCGGATAGCTGAAACGCCGTGGCTGTTGGACGGCCCGGCTGGCTTTTGGTGTGATGGCAGCGTGTTTGGCTATGCTGTGCGGTTTGTCTGTAGGGATCTTCTGTCGAAGTACTTTGACGTTGAGGGGGCGAAGCAAGTCAAGCTCGTTGCTCATCGCGAGCCGGGCGATGGGAGGTATGAGGTGTGGCTGCCGGCGGATGACGTAACCGCTAAGGTTCTAACTGAAGACGGGGAAGATGCAGAGATGTTGACAACTTGGCTTCGACGCTACCTCAAAAGGTTTGGGCTCAGCGACATTGACGGCCCGATCTACGTTGAATGCTGGGTGAAGCGTGGAGCCAGGCATGAGCAAGCAAACACCAGAAAAAGCCGCAGATGAGGCGATCAGGCACGGCTTGACGGACATTGCCGTGCAACGGTTCATCGCGGTCTGCCGTTCTCGGTGCGAGCTGGCCATTGCCAACACGCCGACCGGCAAGTGGCTGGACGCAGCGTTGCGGCTGCTTGAACGGCAGGGCGAGGATAAGCGATGAAGGCATGGTAAATCGAAATCAGAATGGAGACCAATGGCTATGTGTGGATCGTATACAACAATACTGAAGAATGTCAGGATTCCTGACGCTGAGAAATCGTTGACGGTTGCATGCGAAGAGATAGACAACGCAATCAATTTGCTTCGAGAAGCATCGTACAGCATAAGCAACACATCTCTCGCAATGGATTGTTGCGCGCTTATTGGTGTGCTAACAATCGCGCGTGACATCATTTCCAGGGAGCTTCCATGATGACGAGCGAAGAACGACAAAATGTCTTTGTCAAAGCGAAAATTATGTATCCATGCCAGCGATGCGGATGTACGGATATGCCGCGCCGTTGGCAGGAGTGGACTTGCGGGGCGGCTACGTGGCTGTGCGTCAAGTGCGAGGACAAAGTGAGGGGCGCTCTTCTCAATACACGCGAGCATTTTTTCATGTTTGCTAACGAATCTCTGCTGACGGCTTCGATTGAGCGCGGTGGTGATGTCTGAAAGAATGTAGAGTCGCTTGTGTACTCAATGCAGCAAATGCGCAAAGTCATCAAGCGGATTGTTGAAGCTGGCGATGATGGGCAGAGGCCAGAGTGACAAGGAGGATGGGTGACGAATGATCTTGAACGACGACTACTATCCGCCGCTAATTGAAGACTGCGACTACTGCGGTCGCAGCTTCCCGTATGACGATGTGTGGATTTGTCCAGTATGTGATTTGTGGCTCTGTCCGACATGCGCCCATGCGCATAACTGCGAAGGGGACGACGAGGATGCCTGACAACGATCAAGCTCCAACCAAAAGGAGAGACGCGATGGCAGCGAAACCGCTAGACATTGAAAGATGCAAACGCGCGATGGAGAATCTGCATGTTTCCGGCGTCCCTGATTCTCCGGTGCGACTCACGGCAATCGAGGACGCGATTACAGAAATCCAAGCAGACGGCGAAGCGGCACTCAAGGATCATTACATCGGCGTGAAGCAGTACGCCGCATTCGGTGATCAGCGTGCGGATAACGAGTATGGGCGGAAGCCATACCACGGTGAGATCGTATTCCAGATTTACCGTACACCAGGAAATTTTGAAACCGTGCTCGGGTCAGACGAAATCTACCTGATCGAAGCCGTGCGAGATGCTGGAACGTTGCAGATTTCATGTGGCGGTAAGGATCGGGAGTGGAACTTGTGCGACGTGATCATGCAGCAGCGCAACACGACTCGCGAGCTTCTGGATCTGTGCGAAGTGCTCGGCAAGATCACGGTGGAGAGCCACGAGGAGGCGGACCATGAATGACAAAAAGGTAACGCCGGGATGGGTCCAGCCAGGCACGGCTGGCGAGGCCCTGTTCAAGTGGCTCGTTGGCTTGGGCGCCGATGGCCTTGTGGATACCGATTTCGAGTGCGCGTGCTTGCTGGACGAGGTGGCAGCATGCGAGAACGACATCGCGTCGTGCAGTCCAGGTCGTAAAGTGGAGCGCTGCGAGAGATGCGGCGGCGAGATCGATCCAGATGTGTCGCTATGGGTGATGGTGCCGTTGGGTACTGAACGTGTAGAGTGCCCACGATGCCAAGATGAAAGACTGGCGGCAGATAACGATTGAGAATGCGAAGCGATTCTTCTGACAGGCCGTAAAACAAAGATAGCACGGAGAAACGAAAATGACAACCGAGATCGCAAAGACGCCGTGGATGAGGCTCTGCCGGATTGGCAGTGGCTATTGTTTTGTGCGCAACAATTACTATTTCTGTGCAGAAGGTCTGTCTGAGTATTTCGACATCGGGAATGCACGCCAGGTCAAGCTCGTCGCCTACAGAAGACCTGGTAAGTGGCGTTACGAAGTATATCTGGATCTTGACGAATGCTGTGTGGACATCGTGAGCTCCGAAGGGGTTGATGTCTGCGTTCTGGATCTCGAAACGCGCGACTACCTCAAGGAGACTACATTGCGTGACCACAGAGGACCGATCTACGTGGAATGCTGGGTTCGATGAAGCATGGGGGATGTACGATGAAAACCGTAGTGATCGACGGCAAGGTGCCTGTGAAAGAGCATTTTCGAACAACCGTTGCCGAGGCAATCGACGAATGTCGCCGAAAACATCCAGGCATCCATATCGAGCGCATAAATGGTCGTTATGTCATCGGGTGGTGCGAAGTATGCGGTGCACCTCTATACGATGGTTCTCGTTTCTACCTTGATGTGGATGGCGTCCTGTGGTGCAAGAAGCATGGGGCGTAGATCCGACCAATGGCGATGCAGCCGAGGATGTGCGTGATGAGTAGCCAAAGGCAGGGGATGCCGTCAGACGCATTCCGCGTAAGCAGAGATGTCCGTGAGGCGCTGCCGATGCCGAACAGAATCATGGCGCCTGTCAGGTGGTACGGAGGAAAGGGACAGATTGCACGCCGGATTGTGCCGCTGATCCCGAAAGGCAAAGTGTACGTAGAGCCGTACTGCGGCGCTGCGTCTGTGTTTTGGCATATCAAGCCGTTCCCCGTCGAGGTGCTGAACGACCTGGATGAACGCACCATCGGGCTGTTCCGGGTGCTCCAAGATCCCGAGAAGTTCGAATTGCTCGCACACAAGCTCACGTGGACAATGTATTCTCGCGCCGAGTTTCGCAAGGCGCTTGAGATAATGGGCGATGAATCGGCGGACGATGTAGATCGGGCGTGGGCAATGTTTGTTGGGCAGAATCAAGGATTCGGCGGCAAGTGCAATGCAGAATGCGATTGGGGACGGGTATTTACATCAACGCGCGGTATGGCTCAGGTAGTCAACTCATGGCGAGGTCGCTTGCGTTTACTTGACTCATGGCACGAGCGTTTGTCCCGCGTGCAGATCGACTGCCGGGACGCGATCGAAGTCATCCGGTATTGGGATTCCAAGGAAACGGTGTTCTATGTGGATCCACCCTACGTCTCCGATACCCGCGCTTCTGGATCACGCAACGTGTACGAACATGAAATGTCAGATGATGCACACGCCGAGTTGGTCGAGGTGCTGCTGAACCTTGAGGGCAAGGCGGTTGTCAGCGGCTACAACCATCCGATATACGCACAGCTTGATGACGCCGGATGGCAACGCCGAGATATTGAGACGGCATGCCATGCTGCCGGTCGTGTGCGTGGAACAAAATTGCAAGGTTCCGGTTCAATTACAGATCACGCACCCAGGACGGAATCGGTATGGATATCGCCAAGCGCTTCCAAGCCGATGTTGTTCTGACCCCAAGTGGTTTTTGTGTTGGAGACAACCATGCAGTTCAAAGACGACGAAGCCAAGCATGTGTGGAACGAGGGACTGGAGAACAACGATCATGGGCGCATCACGGAATACTGCGGCGCTGCCTACTGGTTCGCCGAGACGTGGGCAAACCTCATGGAGGCATTCATCGCAAACGGCGAAACTGTCGAAGGCTGCGCCGAAAAGGCGAAGGAGCTGGCTTGCGGCGTCATGGGGAAACATGGGTTGCGTGGATACCAGTATATGGGCGCGGTACAAATTCTGCGGCACGTTTGGGAGCATGGCGAAGCATTGCGTCGATGGCACGCCATGCAATGCCAGATCAAGTACGAGTGCGAGAAAGCGAATCGCGATGGCGGCGTGCTGAACCCCGCGGTTCTTGTGGTTGGCGGAGAAGAGTCCTAGATGACCGAGGCAGGAGAATTGTCGTGAGCGACGAAACGAAGCAGGTGTTTGTGTGCCACCCAACGCTCGGACCACTGACAGCAGCCGAATACCTCTTGATGAGACAGGTGCCGATTGGATACGCGAAGGCTGAGTGGACGCAGGAACGCCTCGACATCATCCGGAAAACGCTGGCAAATAATCCTCACCTGGCCAACATCTCGCCCGATCTTTTGGAGGATTTGCGGAGGCAGTTCAGTAGCGCGCAGGGCGTGCATCGCACTTCAAGAGGTTCGCCGCGCATCCATGCCTTTTGGCGCTGGTGGTGCCGAAGCCCGTATCGGGTGGCGGCCATGATTCTGTTTGTTGTCATTCCGCCAATAGCGAAATGGTTGGAATGGTTGATGTTGTTGGTATCAACGAAGTAACGGAGGATGTTATGAGTGACGAAGCGAATCAAACAGGGCAGAAGGATTCGCCTGAAGAACTGCTGGTAGAAGCATTCGAATTTCTGCTCGAATTGCGCGGCGAGTGGTCGCATCGCACCCAGTGCAAGGCCAGCAGCAATACGAAGGCAGGACGCATGAGAATTAAGTATGACGACTTATGCCGCTTGATTGATCGGGTAAGGGAGCTGATATGAGAATCTGCATCTACCACCGTGCGGACTTGGACGGCAAGTGCTCGGCAGCGATCTGGAAGATGGCCCAGACGGACTTCGACTACCGGCTTGTCGGCGCCGACTACGGAGATCCTTTGCCGTGCAACGGATTGACGTGGAATGATCTTGCATGCGCCGATGTGGCATTGCTGGACTTCTCGTTGCAACCGTGGGAAAACATGCAAAGGATCGCAAAAATCGCAAGAACCGTTACGTGGATTGATCACCACAAGACGGCTATTGAGGACTACAAAAAGCATGGATTGCCCGACAATGTTAACGCTGTGCTTGGGACAGAATATTCCGCGTGCGAGCTTGCGTGGAAACACTATTTCCACAATCGCCCAATGCCACACATTGTCTACCTGCTAGGGAGATATGATGTCTGGGACATCAAGCGGCCAAACGTGCTGGAGATGCAATACGGTGTACGATCTGCATTGGTTGGAACAGGGATTGATAGTATCATCTACCTCATGAAGAGCGAGGAGCTGGTTGAAGAGCTGGTTGCTAGTGGAAGAGCGATCATTGAATACCTTGAAAAAGATGCTGCCGAGGTAATTCGAGGTATCGGATTCACCTTGGAGTTCGCTGGACACAGATGGCTCGCGATCAACCGCTCTGGCGTGAACAGCAAGTTCTTCGGCGAGGTACCCAAGGACTACGACGGCTGCCTTGCGTTCTGCTGGAACGGCAAGAAGTGGAAGGTCACGATGTTCTCAGACAAAATCGACGTTTCGGAGATCGCCAAGTGGTACGGCGGCGGCGGGCACAAAGGCGCCGCTGGGTTCACGCGCGATACCCTGCCGTTCTACATTCCAGTAGCGCACAGGTGAATGCCTAGGAATCAGCAGGATGGTGCCATGCGCATCAGCACTTTTTTTGCGATCATCGCTTTTTACGTCTTTCTGAGGGGCTTGTTTCCAGGGCTCCAGTTTTGGGAATATGTCCTGCTTTTTCTGCTGGTTGCAGCGCTGGACGCATTCATCGTCATGGTAACTGATACGCACAAGTGAGTAACGGAGGATGGAACATGAAAGACTTCTACGAAATCCTGATCTACCGAATGATCTACAAATACGATCAGGATGCGCTGTTAGGGCGTCGTGAGATTCACGGGATCAAGGTTGCGTGCGTCCCGCCAGTGTGGACGCCGAGCGCTGGGATCATCGTGGATACTGGCGAAAATCCGTGCTATGAATTCCGCGCCTACTTGAACGAGAGCATGACACTCGTGCTGCACCTGAAATCGGTTTCCGCTTCGGATGAAAGTCTAATGCCGATCCAAAAAGTGGCCGAGATGTGGTTGCCTCGCGATCAGGGCTGGCGTGCCCTGCCGTATGAGTTCGCCCAGTACGGTCTCACGCCACGCGACATCCACAACCTCCTCCCGTGCCACGCGATCGAAGGCGAGAAGGCATGCCCTGGGTGCGGGGTTGTGCTTCGTGATGTGCAGAGCATGTGCGGGTTTTGTGCCAGAGGTCTTCCTGCCAAAAGGGGATGATGTTATGGGAGAAAAATACAGGAAAGTATCAGCATCTCCGTGGAGGTTTGATACAAGCAGCTGCGAACTGCTTGATGCTTACGGCGCCAGAATCGTGACTCCTACCGATCCGTCAGAAACAGTTGAAGACGATTGCCTAGAGGTAATCATTGATGACACAGACGGCCTGCTGATGGCTGCTGCCCCGGATATGATCGAATGGATACTCAATGTCCTCAGCACGGAAGAAGGCAGGTTTTCCTTTGACGAGATTGATGAGGCGGAACAAATCTTGCACAAGATAGGGTGGTTACGATGAAGTTTTTGTTGATTTTAGAGCTTGACGTTGACGAAAAGGTGTACGGCACTGACCAGGATGAAGTTGACTGGCTGTGCAACGACATCCTGCTCGGTGATGGCGGTCTGATCTTGCATTCGAACGAGATCGGAGACGAGGTTGGGATTGTCACGGTTTTGGACGTGAATGTCTTGAAGTTGAAGGAGGACGAGAAAAATGGCTAGTGATCACAAATTATGGAAGTGCATCGAATGTCTTGAATCATCGGCTGCTATTGCAATCAGCCGTTTGTTGCAGTTGCAAGAAGCTGCTGGCGTCGAAATACAAGGTGGATTTCGTATATCAGACGACGTTTCGTTTTCTTCTGGTGAAACCGGGGATGTTGAAACCGCGGCAATTCGAAGGCTGGCTTCCCTCACCGGAAAATATGCCTCAATAGCAGATGCATTGGATGCAATCATTTGCGAAATCAATGGAGCCAGAAAAAATGGGTAATTCGCTTGGCGAGATCATCAAACGGACGCAATAAGAATGCCGTACAAACGATCCGGCGACTACCTGTTCTGGCACGACGACAAAGGCCGCGTGCTCCGGTGCGTGGCTTGCGATCGCCCGCTTGAGCACACCCTGGACCGATTGGTGTGTCACAAATGCCCAAAGTCGGTCGAGGGTGCGAAGAAGGCTGCGAATACGCGGTTGCAGGAGCCCATCGAGCGCGCGGTCCCGTTCGGGCAGCGCCTTGCCGATGGTGTTGATATGCTGCGGCTTGCCGGAGATATGGACGAGGAATGACAATCACGTTTCTGAAAAAGGAGGATGAACGATGAACGTACCAGAAAAAGGAACGCCAGTTGTGGTCTTCGACTCGAACCGTGGCATGTACTTCGGATACGTCGAGGAAATCGACATCGACAGGAAGATCATCAGGCTGTCGCGGGCGCGGCACTGCTTCATGCGGGCGGCAACCGGAATGCCGGATTGCGAGGGCAACTACTCGCTCGCCGTCGTCGGGCCGATCGGTCGATCCAGGGTCGGACCGCGCGTGGACATGATCGTGTTCGACGTGTCGAAGATCATCCAATGCACCGATGATGCCGTCAAGGCATGGGAGGAGGCAAAGTGGAAGTCCTAGACCTGGAGTACGGGTGTGAATGCGTGTCGCGTGGTGACGGCTATGGCAGCGGATATAATCGCGGCGGTGGATGTGACGGCGACGGCGGTGGATTCGGCTATGGCGCCGGTGATGGTTACGGCGGTGATTTTGGTTACGGCGACGGTGATGGTTACGGTGATGGCTACGGATACAGTGACGGCTTCGGATGTGGCCGCGGTCGTGGTGACTGTTACGGCGAAAGAGATGGTCGCGGTGGCGGTGTCAGCTTGCACTACATCGACCACTCCACGCCAGTACTGGCGTATTGGGTGTTTGGCGAGGAATCCTACAGCCACCTCGGCATGAGCCTTTCACCGAAACCTGGCGATATCCACGTCTACGACGCGCCGATAAAACGGTGTCACCGCGGGCTGCACGCATCACTTGAGCTGGAGGATGCATTCGGATACCGATCTGGCGTTGCGTTCCGCGTCGCGTGCTCTGGGTTCATTGTGATCGGCGATGACAAATTCGTGTGCACGAGGCGCGTAGTACTTGAGAAGGCTGGGCAGCAAAATGGATGTCATTGACCTTGAGTACTGGCGTGAATGCGTGTCGCGTGGTGACGGGCGCGTTGATGTCATCAGTTGCGGCGACGGCGGTGGATGCGGCTGCGGCGACGGTGATGGCTACGGCGATCGCTACAGCGACGATGGCCACGGCGATGGTGATGGTGATGGTTTTAATTACATTTGCAGTGACGATTGCGACTGCGACAGCGGCTTGCACTACATCGACCACTCAACGCCAGTACTGGCTTACTGGGTGTTCGGCGAGGAATCCTGCTGCCGCGACGGAAGATGCATTCCACCGAAACCCGGCGACATCCACACCTACGACGCACCGATAAAACTGGGGTATCGAGGATTGCGCGCATCACCTGAGCTGGAGGATGAGACCAGGCACCGCAAAGGCGATGTGTTCCGAGTGGCGTGCTCTGGCTTCGTTTTGTTTGATTATGAGGAATTCGTGTGCACGAGGCGCGTCGTGCTTGAGAAACGCGAGGTGGAATCATGACACATCGAGGCAACATCCCCATGGTCTGCGACTCGTGCCTGCTGCGTTTCCGCGACGGCGCACGGAAATGCCCGTACTGTGGTCGTAGGCTGCGCATCCCGACCTCCGAGGAGATGAAGGACGTGCACGGCGATTACATGGCGTTCGAGACTGCGCCGCCGGCGTTGCGCATGGCGATGCGACGAAGCTGGCGCAAATTTGTGGATGATGGTGACGACTGAGCGAAAATGGTGACAGCATGACATCCATCGAGTTCACCGTGCACGGGAAGCAAATCACACAAGGATCAAAACGCGCCTTCACGTTCAAGCGAAAAGACGGTGGGATCGGGACACGCATGGTGTCGGCTGATCCAAGGCTCAAGGAATGGCGGTACACCGTCGCCGACGCCGCAAGACAGGCATACGACGGTCCGCTGCTCACCGGTCCGCTGTTCATGGCGGTGCAGTTCATTCTCCCCCGCCCGAAGGGTCACTTTGGCACAGGCAGAAATGCCGGCAAGCTGAGGAAGAGCGCCCCTGTGTACCCGACGAAGAAACCGGACGGGCTGAAGCTGTGCCGTGCGATCGAGGATGCCCTTTCTGGCGTCGTCTTCCGCGATGACGCCCAGATCGTGCGGCATGACATCGCCAAGGACTACGGCGATTTCTACTCGACGCACGTCTACATCAAGGAGCTGTCGCCTACGTAAATCGGGGAGCCATGTACAGCACGGCATATTGGCAGAAGTCAATACACTTGGTAGCATGAATGGGATTCCATCAGGAGTACACAAACATGCGCCGATTCATTCGCAAGTACCTTGTCGCCGCTGTTGTCGCAGTCGCGTTTGTTGCAGGCACCCCCGCGTGTGCATCTGACCTTGTGCCCGTTGGCGTCTGGAAGTGGTCGCCTGACGCCGATTGGCACAAAGCCGTCGTCAGGATCGACGGAGGATCAGGCGTCTATGTCACGCTCGGAAAAGTCAAGGGCGTCCTGACGGCAAAACACGTCCTTTCCGATTTGCCAACCACGATCACATGGCCGGACGGAACGACAACCAAGGTGACGCATGAGAATGCAACGCAGGACAAATACGGGCATGACATCGGATTCGTGATCGCCGAGAAAAAGAACCTCCGCCCGCTGCCTGTGGCATCGATCCCTCCTGGCCCAGACGACATTCTGGAGTTCGCCGGGTGGGGCGGTATGCAGGGCAGGCTCAGGCATTGGTACGGAAAGGTCGGGACGGATAATCTGGTTGGAATGGTTGCCTACAACTGCGCGATCCTCCAGGGCGACAGCGGCGGACCAGTCTTGAACTCCAAGGGAGAGGTTGTTGGCGTGATGACTGCCGGCCAAGGAGAAATCGGTCGCGTCGAAAACGCAAAGGCATTCCGGAAAGCGTACGGCCCGCGGCCATCCGCGGTGATTGAATTTTGCCAGCGAGTAGAACGCAGATGGGGGCTCGGCGTTGGCGTCGGTGGTTGGCGCAGCATCGACAGGCCATGTCCTGACGGTCAGTGTCCAACCCCGCGGAGCCCTCCTGTCCAACGGGATGACTGGGCGTACCCCCCTATCTCACCTCGACAGAAGCCGCCTGAACAGCCTGCGGTTGACTACAGCAAGCTGCTTGACATGATGGCGAAGGATGATCGGTTCCAGCCGAAGCAAGGCCCGAAGGGCGACCCGGGCCCGCCAGGCAAGACACCGATCATCGACTACCATAAGCTGTTGGACATGATGGCGTCCGACCCTCGATTTCAGCCGCGGCAAGGCCCCCAGGGGCCTCCAGGACGCGATGCAGCGATTGACATGGATCTGATCACCAGATCCATTTTGGGGCGTCTGCCGCCCGTCTACGTGCAGATGCTCGACAAAGATGGGAATGTGACCCAAGAGCAGCGTAAGCCCTTGGGCGAACCTATCCGGTTTCAATTCGTTCCGGTAAACTGATATGGACGATCCCATTCAAATCCCTGTACCGAAAGGAGAAGATGAGATGGCGGTTCCAGACGGAAGCTCGAAGTACGATCAGCTCATGGAGCAGAACATGGGCGCCCTTGCGCAGTCCGGCGTGATCGCGCAGAACAACTTCATCACCACCGGCAAGGCGCAGGACTACGACTACCTCGAGGGCAAGCGACTCGTGAGCCTTGAGGAGGCAGTCGGCGTCCGCGAGGTCGCGTCGAAGCAAACCCCCGCAGGTCCTTCACCTGCATCGTCGAAGTCGAACTGATCCAATGAGTGGAATCGCAGACATCCAGCGCAGGTTCATCCGTGACATCGCTGCGCTGGATGATGCGTTCCACAATGGATCTGTCTCGGAGTGGATAGCGCAGCAGAATGGAGCTGGGGATGACGCCAGAACAAGCAGCGCAGATAGTGAAGCGGTCGATCGGGATCCGGCAGGCGGAGAGGGTGGCTGATTTCCAGCGCATCATGCGCCAAAATGCTCTTGTGCGTCGCCTCGTTCGCAAAACGCAAGACGGTACACTCGGGCGGCGCACAGATGACCCCATCGACGACGACATGATCCAGGTCGGCGACAACAACATCACCGTCTACAACGACCAGAAGCCTGGCGGCAAGGCAGGAACTCTCGCCAAGTGGGCTCTGATAGCCGCCGGGCTTGCAGGCGCTGGGGGCGGCGCGGCATATTTCGCGTCGAAGCTCCCGGCGCTCACGGACACCGACACCAAATACGAGCTGAGGCTTGTCGATGACGCCCAGCTAGGCGATGCTCCTATCTCTGTGCCTGCTGACCAGTGACACACCATGAAGCCCGCATTGACAGCCATTGTATTTCTGTTGGCGGCGTCAGTATATGCTGACGAGCGCTCAGAATGCATGCGCTTGGCCCCTCGCTACAATGCAGAGTGCGAGGTCACCCTGTTTGATGGCAGCCGGGTGGATCTTCTCAACGATGAGTATGCCATTGAGGTTGACTGGGCCAGGAAATGGCCTGAGGCGGTCGGGCAGGCGTTGTGGTACTCGATTCTCACGCACAAACGGCCGGCGGTCCTGCTGTTGACCAGGGACCGGCGCGCGGACCTGCGGTTCCTGCTCCGGGCTACCGCTGTATGCGAGCGGTCCGGCATCCGCCTGTTCGTAGAGGTCGCAGATGACAAACATGCCAACATCTTGGATTATGGGAATCCGAACGGCGACGGAGCGTCGTTGTCACGGACGATGAAATCCGCCGCGGAAAGGATGCGCGGGCTGCCCTGGTGGAGCTGCTCAAGGAGGGGCAGCTCCTTATTTCTGTCACCGAACGGCAACGCGATAAGTACGGACGAATACTCGGCGTCCTGTGGATCAGGAGGAACGGAAAGACGGAACGACTGAAAGACTGGATGGAGTCGCATGGCTATCTACGCAATCATCCTGCTGGCGATAGCACCGCGAGGAGAAGCACCGCAAACCCACGTTGACCTGATCGAACTCAACCATGTGTACGACACCGACGACGGGCATATCTCGTTCGAACAGTGGATCTTCTGGGACTGGTGGCCCTCAAAGCGGCGGTACGTGTGCGTCGCATGGCGGCATTACCGAGAACAAGACAAGCTGCTGCCTGGGAAGCTGTGGGTGCTCGTGCGCAACGAAGATGGCGTCATCAGGATCACCGCAAATGCCGTCATCGAAACTTGGACCCCGAACGACCCGGAACTCGATGATCGGGATCGGTTCGAACCGGGTCTCAGACGCGGGCTGAGGACGAGGTGATGAAAATCGAGTTCGGGGAAATATCGGTTTCGCCTGCGAAAGGACGCACAAGCGGCGGCAGACCGTTCTTCGTCCTGAACAAGCCGTTCGTCGTAGGCATCATATGGGAAGACTTATACGACGAAAATCCTTGGAAGATGAAGATCGTCGTGCCGAACGGGTTTGATACAGACTTCGCATCCACCCCGTGGTTCCTGCACCGCTTCTTCCCGCCGGCAGGCAAGTATGCGCCGGTCGCCGTGCTGCACGACTACCTCTACCGCAAGGCTGCCAACTGCCCCCGCGTGCTGGCAGATGCCGTATTCCGCGTCGGGATGAAGCAGCTTGGTGTCGGGCGAATCAAACGATGGATCATGTGGGCAGCCGTCCGGTTGTTCGGTTGGTTGTCATACCAGAAGCGATAGGACGTTGCTATGGACCTGACAAACATCCTGCTCGTGCTGCTGTCGATCATGCAAGTCATCATCACCGCCATCATCATACCGAGCGGGCGGTGGATGCTCAATGCAAGCGATCGGCTGACGCGGATTGAAACGCTCCTGAGTGCGAACGCCAAACGGAAGGATGATTCCACCCGCGTGCACAACGAGCTGTTCGACCGCGTGCGCAAGGTCGAACTCGACATCGCCAGATGTCATGTGTGCCAGGGAGCCGCGCCACAGGATGGAGTCTGACGTGTCTCCGCTTTCGCGACCAAAACGCATCGCCGACGTTTATCGGGTCGTCTCGAACGCCGTCATCGCCGGTGCGCATGCAGGCGGCATCGCACCTGACGAGCTGATCGAATGGGCGATCGAGCTCGGCAAGGAACAGCGCGTCACGAAAAACGAGGTGATCGAAGTGCTCGGGCTCACTGGGTGGGCTGTCAACGATATTGTAAGGAGCGGGCGATGAAAGCATTGCAGGACGAACTGAAAAATGACCCGCTTGGACGCGGTTACGCCTCAATGAGCGATGCGGAAGTGGCGGCGGACCTGAACACGGTCTATCGCACTCGCATCGTTCCGATCTCGTCGGCGGAACTGCTTGCTTGGGCGGGCGGCGGCGCAGATGACGCATCCGCAACACCGTCACGATACGAACGTATCGAGGATGCGGCGGCTAACCACGCAAGCCCGGCAGTACGCGGCGTCGCCAAGGCGGCGCTGCGACTGATTGAGCGGGATGGAACGCAACTTGATCTGAACCTGCCTGACCGGCAGCAAATGGTGGACGCGCTCGTGTCCGGCGGCGTCATCACGTCAACCGAGAAGGATGATCTGTACTCGCTAGGTACAGAATCGGTCAGCCGCGCTCAGGAACTCGGGCTCGGCGTCGTCCAGGTCTGGCAGGTCCAGCATGTTAGGAGATTCATCTGATGGCTACGGACTATGGCATCAAATCGCCTGCTACACTCACGACGCTCGACAATGCGTTATCAGTCGCCAACGGCGGATCTTGGGTCAACGGCTCGAGCGTAGACCTGCAAGACGCCACAAGCAGCCTGCTTGGCGAGCTGATCGTGGACTTCGCGCTGACCAACGCTGGCACGACCGACGGGCAGGATTACGAGGCGATCATCCAATACTCGCCCGACAACACGAACTGGCCTGACAGCGGCGAAGGTGATCCCGTCTTTGCCTACGCCGACACAACGGCAGGGGCGGACCTGACTCGCTCACAGCCAGCCGCCTGCGGAACGCCGAAATACCGCTACGCCCGGCTCCAGCACAAGAACAACAACGCCACGGATTCCATCACGGTCACGACTCGTTACACACTCAGATACGGGCAGAGCTACTGATGATCCTGACCAGCGACAGCCTCGCAGATGTTGATCTCGGCAACCCGATCAACTATGGACACCAGCTTGCGCGAGGGCTCGTTGGGTTTTGGCTGCCGCTGCCGAGCCTTTCAGGTGGGATGAAGCTGTATGACCTAACGCTATTAAGGAATCATGGCACGCTGACGAATATGGACCCAAGGACGGATTGGGTGCAGACGGATCGTGGGATTGCGCTGGATTTTGATGGTGTGAATGATTATGTCCTTGTGGACGACTCGCACATCTCTACAACCTACCCAGTTACCGTAAGTGTTTGGGCCAATCCGATTGCTTGGCAAGCGTATTCTATCATCTTTACCTCAGACGTAGTTGGGTTCTCTGTCGGTACGCATACCGGCGGAAATGGCGAGGTAGTCGTTCGCGCAACCACTGGATTAAATTCCGATTGGCGCACTGACATCGGAAACATATTGACGGATGGTGAATGGGCTCATATCGCGGCTGTGCTTGACAGCACAAACGGCGTGCGCGAGGTATGGATTGATGGAATATCGAGGACAGATACAGGTGGAACCGGATGGGATATACTAGCGGGGACGATTCTTGGGGCGCGCGCAGGGACTCAATATCCGTTTGCCGGGAGGCTAGCTGATGTGATTGTGTATGACCGCGCTTTAGCGTCTGCTGAAATCCGCTGGCTTTACGAGGACAGCCTATCCGGTCGCTACGAATTTCTCAACCGCCGCCGGCGATGGTGGCCGGTAGCGGCGGGCGTGACTTACAACGCAGCCACACAGACTGCAACTGCAAGCATCCCTGGGCTGCCCGTCCAGAAGAAGCGAACACTGGAGATCGTGTTGTGAACGAACCAAAGGTTACGACGAAACAACAGATGGGATCGGTCACCGTTAACCGAGGCGGAAAAATCACCACCGTACCGATCAAGCTCACGATCACAACCACGGAATACCCCGACGGCAGACGCGGCGTGACGATCAAGGTCCCGACCCTGCGCGTCAACGCCAAGACTGCCCCCAACGATAAGGAGAGCTGACATGGCTTCTGGAATGTACAACTACTTCAAGGCGCACATCCTCGACGCCGAGTACAACCTTGCGTCAGATACGATCAAGTGCGCCCTCATGAACAACACGCACGCATTCGATGCCACAAACGACGTGTGGGCGGATGTCTCTGCCAACGAGATCACTGGAACCGGTTATACCGCCGGCGGGCAGGCACTCACCGGGCAGTCGGTCACGATCGACGACGTGAACAACAAAGGCGTGTTCGGCGCGAATGACGTGTCCTGGACAAGCGCTACGTTCACGGCGTATCACACGGTGCTGTACGACGATACGCACCTGAGCGACGCCCTGATGATCTCGATCGACTTCGGAGGCGCGCAGACCGTGACGGGGAACACGTTTACAATCCAATGGTCAAGTGGCGAAATCATCAACATCTCGTAGCCGATGGCGATCGTACTGGACAGCACGACGACGATTGACACGAGCGGCAATCTGGTCGCTGCGGCGTCCATCCCTGCGCCGGCCGCTGCTGTCGTGTCTCTGCCGAGCGTGTTGACGGCGGTTGCCTCGCAACCTGCACCCGTCGAATCTGTCATCGCCGCACCTGCGACCATCGCCGCTGCCGCTGGCATCCCGTCCCCGACGGCGACCGTCACGTTCGGCGCTTCTGTGCTGTCTGGCGCCGCTTCGATTCCAGGTGCCATCGCCGCCGTGACGCCGGCGCCGAGCGTAGTAGCTGCCGTGGCGTCCATCCAGGCGCCGGGGCTCACGCTTGCGATGCAGCCAAGTACGGTCGATGCGACGGCATCCATCCCAGGTGCGGTGTCGCAGGTCATCGTCCTGCCAGCGACGCTTGCAGCGACAGCAAGCCTCGTCCAGCCGGTCATCCTCATCGGCGGCGGGCTGATCGTGCCAGTAACCGCGGTCAGCGCTACAGCGTCGTTCCCTTCCGCTACCGCCGTCGTCGCCGTTGTGCCCAACGTCACGGTTGTGACCGCTGCGATCCCGGCACCGGACATCTCCACGTTCCAGGTCGTCGTCTACCATTCGCTCGTCGGGCAGAGCCAGGAAATCTATTCGCTTGCCGGTGCGAGCACCGAACTGTACGGTATCGAGGGTGCCAGCACCGAAATCTATGTCTTGGAGGGCCTTGAATGACCGTGCACACGATGACCCAAGGCGATACGCGAACGCCGCTCGCGGCACAGCTCAAGCAGAAGGATGTGAACGGGGATCTGTCCGCCGTCGATCTGACCGGGCTGACCGTCAAGTTCTGCATGGTATCGGTAGACGGGATAACCAAGATCTCGCTCACCAGCAGCAATGTGACCGTGACGGACGCGGCAAACGGCAAGGTGCAGTACGCATTCCAAGATGCCGATGTGGATACCGCGGGAACCTATTTCGCGTGGTTCGTCACCGAGACCGCCGGCGGCAAGCTCGACACGTTCCCAGCCGACGGGCGGACATTCAAGGTGGTGATCAACAGGAAAGAAGCACGGTGAACGCAGGCTGCTATTGCATCCTCGCCTTCTTCCGCTGATACAACAGCTTCTCAAGCATCCGAAGCCGCTCAGCCTCAAGCATCTGCTGAGGCGTCATCCGACCTAGCAGGCTCTCCGGGATGTACGTCTTCGTAAACGTGCGACCGCCAAGCCGCTTGCGCTCCTCGCTGATAAGCTCCTGGATCATCGCGTCCTTGGCTGCCTCGGATACGTCGATCATCCTGAACCCAGTAAGGAGCTGCAACGCCTTGGCAGCCAACGACTTACGCGGATCGCTCAGCGTGCGCGCGGTCGTCGCCAAGCGGGTCGTAAGCGGGGCGTTTGAAATGACCGTCTCGAACAGGCGCGAACCAAACGCCGGCTCGGCGTAGATGGTCTTCCCGCCGCTGGCAATGTCCCGGATGTTCGCAATCGTCCTGCCAATCACAGGGTCCAGATCCTCAAGCGGTCGCCCGCCGGCAACGCCGCGCTGGAAGAACGATTGCCCCGTCAGATATTCCAGCGGCGCCTTGATCAGCGGGTTCATGCGGCTAAGAAGCTCAAGCCCTGCCGACTTCGGACCAGACAGGAACGACAGCGGATCCTCGAACATCAACCCAGCACCCGCCAGATACCGCGTTGTGCCAGCAGGCGGCTTGCCGATCAGCATCTCAAGCGGCGTGCCGGCAACCGGGATGCTCGATGTCTCCGCGACGTACTGCGGCGTGATCGGCTCCGCCTGATGCGCCTGCCCGATGGCACGAATCATCTGCGCCATCTTCCCGCCAGGTCTCGTCGTCAGCTCCTCGGCGACGAACGGCACGACACCACGCATGAACTTGACGAACGGGTAGACAAGCTCAAGCGTCGGGTCCGCCAATGCCCTAGCAGTGTAGTCGATCTGAAGCATCTTCACCCTGCGAGCCGCCTCTTCTGGACTCCAACCCTTCTTCAGCAGGTTGATGAACGGCTGCAACCGGACTGTCGATTCGATGCCTCTCGCAATATCTCCGCCGATCCGGTAGGGTGCGAACGTTTCAATCCGCAACGGATTCATGCGTTCAAGCCGCGTTGTCCACGGCGGCGCGCCCTGGAAAAACGGCATGTCGCCCGGCAACCCGACGATCCGCCGCGTCGTCTCCTCCGTGAAATGCATGCCCTGGGCAGGATCCACAAGACCGTGAGAAAACGCCAACTTCTTCAATTCAATGGCGGCTTCCTTGTCCGTCATGCCCTTGAACATCGGAATGTCGGTAAGCCCCTTTGGAACCTTGCCGCGGTACAGAGCCCACGCCTGCGCCAAGGATTCTGGATCAAACGCATCTGCCATCCAGTTGCGGGTCAACGCGCTGACGAGGTTGCGCGAGTGGAACGCAGGCCACGGGAGCGTCACCGACGACTTCCAATGTGCCAGGAACCGCTTCAGGAACCCCCTGAACCCCTCGATCGCCTCGGGGGTGATCATCTTGTTCACCACGCGGGTCGCGTCTTCAACGAGGTCCTGGGGCACATAGATGCGGGACAGCACCGCGCCGGTGATGTCCGGCTCTGGAACCGCGCTGGCTGCGGATGATTTCAGCGTCTCGCCGACACGCCCCGTGATCTTGTCGATGGCGTCCTTGACCGACTGCCTGACAGATGCCAGGTCGATGTTCTCGAGCTCGGCTTCCCCAAGCGCTCTGCGTATCCCAGCCAACGACTGCCCCGCATCTGCGACGACATCATCAACGAACGACTCCGGCAGCTCTGCGCCGAACCGCGAAACACCGCGTTCCGCCGTTTTCACTGCGTCTGCCGCCGTCTTTCCCAGCAGCTTCTCCGCCTGTTCGACAGCGGCGTAGATGCTCTTGTCATGCTTCGTCGCGCGGAGCGTCTTGCGGATCTCGCCTGATACTCGCGAGATGGCCTTCTGCAAGAGCCCCATCGCTTCTTCCGCCTTCACTAGATCGACGGCACCGCTCTTGTCGGTCACCCTGTCCGCGATGTTGTCCACCAGCGATTTGACCCTCTCCACCATGTTTGCAACCGCCGGTCTTTCGGCGAACATCTCACGCAGCGGATCCAGCACTTCGGCGAGCGCCTTCATGTCGCGCAAGCCCTGCTCGACAGGGACAACGCCTCCAGCAACGTCGCCCGCCGCCTGCCGAACCTGGTCAAGCGCACTGTACGCCTTCAGCAACGCCTGCTGCTCTTGCAGCGGACGCATCGCCTTGTCGATCCCCTCGTAGTATTTCGCCGCCTTCTCGCCGAACTTCGACGCCATATCCTCCGCTTTGATGGTCGCCTCGACAGCCGCACGCCTACGCAACGGCTCGATGTCCCTCGCAACCTCCTGCTCCACGCGCTCGACAAGCTCCCGTGTGCGCGGCGTCTCCTTCAACCGCTCGATCATGGCGATCTTCGCCTGCTCGGGGATCTCGTCCGGACGCTGCTTGCGGAGCATTTCCTGCAAGCCCTCGAGCACGGACCGCGATGCGCCAGGCGCCGCCTCGTCGCTATGCACCGCCGTCTCTGCCATCAGCCGCTGCGCCGCCTTGAACGTCTCAGCCGCCTGCCGACCGTAGCTGATACGCGCCTGGAGCACGGCGAACGGGTTGCGCTCGAACATCGGGATCTCGTACAAAGCGTGCCTGGGATCCAGCATCGCGATGTACTGCGTCAGCTTGCGGATGTTCTCATCGCTCACCCCGACCGTCTCGCCGCGGATCCCGACTTCCTTCTGGAGTTGCGGTCCGTACCGCTCCTTGACGTACCGCACAAGATCGTCCAGCTCCTCCTTCTCCAGCTTCGGTGCGCCAAGACGGGATGGGTTCTTCAGGATCGCCTCTGCCGCATCGTCCAACTCTGCCAGCGGGTCGATGCCGGCCGCCTTGCGGTATGCATAACCGCTGATCCGCGGGTCCAGGGACATCTCCTGCAACGTCGCCGTCCCGCCTGGGATGTTGCGCATGAAGTCAAGGCGCGGCTTCTGAAACCCGTGGCTCATCGGGAACAGCCGGCCGCCGCGGCCGCCTGGACCCTTGGGAGCGCCTGGGAACCGGAACCGCTGACGCGACCAGTGTTCAACGAAGATGTCGTCGAGCCATTTGCTGTCAAGCCCGACTTGTCGCTCCAGCAGATTCTCTGCCCTGTTGAGCTTGCGCCCGATGTCGAGCGCTTTGCGCACCTTGTTCGCAATCGCAGGATCGCCAGGCAACGGTATGTCATCAGAAACGCCCTCGACGTACCGCAACGCCTTCAAGCCTCGCTCGTTCAGCACGCGACCAACAGCCTTTATGGCATCATCGCCCTTCAGCGTCGGGAACATCTCGCGCCGAACCGTGCCGAAGTCGAAATACCTGGCAACGTCCGGATCCTCAATCACCGCCGAGAAGTCATACAGGGCTTGCGCCTTGCCCTCCTCGATTCCCCGCGTCAGCTTCGGCGCAAGCTTCTGCGCCGTGCGAGATACGACACCGCCGAGCATCTTCGGGCTGAACAGGGCGCGTGCGTACCGCACCGGCGCAGTCCCGGCGATCGCCTCGCCTGTCCAGTCCATTGCAGATGCAACGGCACGGGACACGGGGCTTTCCGCCCTGCCGACCACGAAAGCCGGCGCCTTGAACGGAAGCCCGATGCCGATCAGCCCGCCGAGCGGCTTGCCAAGCATCTCCTCCGTCCCGCCGGCGGTCATGAACTTCGAAAGCCGCGTCGCCTTTTCTGCCGCACTGAGCCCAGGCGCTTCGATCAACGCCTTCGGCGTCAGCACCATGCGACCGAGGCGCTTGCCAAAGCCTGAGACACGCCCAACATCCTCTAAGAGCCCGGCAGCCCGTGCAGCACGCCCGCCGCTTGTCAACGCAGACCCGCCAAGCGTCATGTATGTGAGCGGGTCAAACAGCCTGCCGACTACGAAGGCGCCTACGTCCCCGACATCAAGACCGGGCTTGTTTCTGCCGACGATGCCAAGCCGCCTCGCAAATTCGCGGTCGGATATTCTGCCCTCGTCGGTGAACCAGTTCCACGGGAGAAGCTGATCGAACGGGTTCTCCGGCTTGCCTGCGATCGTCGAAACGATGTCACGCACCATTGAGCCCGGAACGTCGAGCAGGTTGCCAAGCCCTGCAATGGCGCCGAGCGAGCCGCGCCCGAGCGTGCGCAGGACGGATTCCTCCTGCTCGGGATAGAAGCGTGTTTCATCAGCCCTGCGTCGCAGCTGGAATGGATCGCGCAATGTCGGAATGATGGATTCAAGCGGCGGCGGCTTTGGGGATATGTCTAGCGCGAGAGGCATGCATCACCTCCCGATGGTTGATGGTGTGGATGGAGCACCGGATGTCACCGGCTCACGCCTGCGAGTTCTCGAAGATCGCCATCGTTCTAACCTAGAAAATAGCGGTGTGAGCGGGGCGTAGGATGCGTCAATCCAAAACTCAGGTTTCCTTATCCTATCCAATAGCGATGGGGCTGGCTCCTCTCTCGCAAGCTCCTCCGGGCTCGCAGGCGCGACGAACTCAGGATAAAACTCTCTCGCTGCCATGTTTGCTTGGTACGGAGTGGCACCGCTCGCAATGGCTCGCTCGTAAATGCTCGTCGCCGCGGATTGCATCGCAATCTTCTGCTCCGGATCCGTAGTCCCCTGCTCGCGGTAGAAGTCCAACAGATCCCGCTGCCTTGCCGCCTCGCCTTCCTGCCTCATCTGCTCGATGCGCTCCAATGTCTTGGCTTTCTCCTGCGCGGCGGCAACCTGACCGCCCGCTTGAAGCCTCTGCCGGATCAACGAGGCAATCGAAGGGTTCCTCGAAGCCATGCCGAGCATCCACTGCTCTTGCGCCGCTGCCCGTCTCGCGGCGTCACGCGCGGCTCGCTGCTCACGCATCCTGGTCAACGCCGCCGCCCGCGCCTCGGCAGACCTCGCCTCCTGCTGGCGCGCCTCATGCTCTACGAACTTGGGGTTCTCGCGCAAACGCTGAAGCGCAGAACGCCTGGACGCCTCCATCTGCGCTCGATGCCCAGCCTTCGGCTCGACACCGCGCCAGTCGATGCGGATCAGTGCCTTCCGGTTGTCCTGCGGTGCCACGCCGCCTACAAGCTCTCCGCTCGTCGCAGGGACAATCGAGATGTCGGGGCCTTTGACGTAAGCCGGCTCGCCAGCGAACTCCCTCGCCGACCAATCTTTCGCGCGGGCATACCTCTCTGTGGCAGGCAACATCTGCTGCTTCGGCTTCGCAGGCGGGACAGCCAGGTTGCTGCCGACCATCAGCGGAGTACCGAACGCGCCGCCGGTCGTCATGCCGCTTGACATCCTGCCTGCACCGACAGGCGTCGTCTGGCGTGAGAAAAACTTGTTCGCGCTGGTTGTCGCGCCGTACGTCGGCTGCAATCGCTGCCGGTAGTACGTTTGGCCATCAACGGATACCGGCGCCATCCCTGCCCTGATCGCGCTAGCAGTTTTTCCACGCACTGGAGTTTTGGGAACTGGAGTTTTTGGAGCTGAAATGAAATCTTTCAGGATGCCACCAAGGCCGCGCTTCAACTCCTGCCATGAATACTTGAACATGTCAGCCGCGCTTGTGCGCGGCGCTGTGCTAGGTGCCCTCACCCTGCTCACGCCGCCCGGATACAGCCCGCCGTAGATGCGGCGGCTGCGAGCAACGATCGACTTGTTATCCTTCTTTTTGGCCATGATCAGCTCCTTGTATCCAATGATTCCATTCTACCAAGCCATGACGCATGTCGCCAATCATGCGTCGCATGTGCTGCTCGACGGGAGATCGCATCGCGATTGCCCGCGAGTGTCGCCGCACTCGAAGAATACGGCGTAACCCATCGGGCTCGGGTCCGATGTACCCGGATATGGGTAGTTGCGCATCTGGATCTCCAGCGTGTTCGCACCCTGAACCATCGCGTTCGACGGGCCGATCAGGAACTCCGACCAGCACGTGAAGCACTTCTGCGCGTCCGTCAATGTGTTCGGCGGCTCGCAGTTCACGCCCAAATCCGTGCCGTTCAGCTTCACCCACAAGATCGCATTGTCCGCCAAAACCCTGCCCGTGAACGTCCACATCGTGCTCGGCGGGTCCGGAACCGTGAAATCCAGCTTCGCCGTGAAATCCTGCGCAGGATGCAAAGCGTCGCAGTTGTAGTCCGGGGCAAGCCACTTCGCAACGCCGCAGTCGTTCCAAATGCGGCATGGCTGCCAACTGCCTGCCGGGCATAAACACCATGTGTCACATACGGATTGCCAATGCAGCTCCGTGTCGCCAACAACCGTCAAGCCGTGACCAGTCGGGTACAAACCGTAATCCAACGGGTCGCAGGCTGTACAGCAGCACGCCGGTCCCTTCGCCAGCTTGCCATTCCGAAACAGCAGCTTCCCGTTCCAAAAATAAACGCTCATTGATACAACAGCGCTTTCACACCGCAGCACTTGGCAAAGCCGGAATGCCGTCCGTCGCGTGCCAAAGCGCTGCGAAGAACCTCATGGTCGTTGCGGAAGCACAGAACAGCCTTCCCGTACCCGTACGCAAGCGGAGAAACGCGGGCACCGTCGCCGACAAACGCATACATCGCCCGAGCCACCTCCGGCCACTCCTTGTTGAACACATCGTCTACGATCACCACGCCCTTTCCGACGAGGCACCCGAAACATGCGTTCAGATCGTGGTTCGTCTCAAGCCAATCGTGCCCGCCGTCAATGTGCCAGATGCGGAACGGACCGCCGCCGGCGTTCACGTAGTCCCTGGATTCCATCTTGTAGGCGTTGCCCTCGATGACCACGATGCCATCCATGTCGTCAAGGACGCTGCGTGCGTGCCGCTCGAATATCTTCCGGTCGTTCATCCCAGGCGTGAAACCGGAGCCGGATAGGTTCAGCTCCTGCCTGCTGAAACAGTCGATCCCGACCGCCCGCTCGCCATCCTGCGCCAGGAGGCACAGCGGAATGAAGCTCCTGCCGGTGTAAATCCCGATCTCGCCGATGTTGCCGCGCACACCGAGCGACCGCTGCGCCTTGTCGATCGCGTCGAACATCTTGACGCACCCTACGTCGAACCACCCGTGCATCTGGTCTGCAACTTCGAGGTATCGCTTGAACCTGTCCATTAACGCATCCTCCTTATCAGTTTGCGCAGCCGCCGCATCAGCTCTTCACGCATCGGGTTCTCAAGCACCGCCAAACGCGGTTTGATGTTGAACTCGCCGTCGCTGCCGATGTAGCCCAAAATGGTCCTTGCGGCGCTGGCGGGGTCGCGCTTGATGTCCTCGCACACCAGTCGAAGGTGGCTGCGCGTGCGGAAGAACTTGTCCAGCGTCGCGTCCATGGATACGAGCCATCGGTAGTTGCCGATCAGCTCCTTGTCGCTCACTTCGCCTGCAAATGCCTTGTACTTCTCCTTCTGCTTCTCGTTGGAATCCCCGCAATTCCAAACCCCTGAGTTGTTGGCGATCACAACGCTTGCTGTCTGCGCGATCTTGTCACGTCTTGTCAGGTAGACCCATCGAATGCCGGGAAGCTGCTCTTCGATGATGTCGAACCTGTCGTGCCCGAAATGCTCCTTGTACTGGTTCGGGAATATCTTGCAGAACTTCGGTGGCGTCTTCGGAAACTCGTCGAACTCGTTGCTGTTGTACCACTCGCTGAATATCGGGTCGAACATGCCTGTCTGGTTCAGCATGTCGCACAAGACCTGCGAGCATGTGCGCGGTGTTCCGGCTATCCATAGCGGGGTCATGCTGAACACCCCTTTACTGTTCCCGTGAGATTGCGCAAGTCAACACGCACGCTGTATGACTTCAGATCCCGAAACACTGCAAGGAACTCTTCGTGCTCTGGATGATCCTTGAAATGGACGGCACGCTTCCTGTACTCCTGGTCCGTGAATGTCCCGCGATTGATCAGCTTGCAAAATTGAACCGCGTCGCAACCAAAATCCTCGGCGATGCGAACAAGACGAGGTGCTTCCTTGTAATTGTTCGCCTGGACGATGTACGTCAGTGAAACGTGATCAAACTCGGACACCGCAAAAGAGATGCCCTGCATCAAATCGTGCCACTTCCCACCGCGGCGATTGATCTCGTACGTCTCCTTTGTCCCGGCATCTGTCGCAATCGTGCATACGCGCCTGAACTCCCTCGCGTTCACGAACTTCGGCCACCTCCTTGCAAGCAGCGTACCGTTCGTAACGAGGTGGATCCTGTTGTTGCCGTTCGCGTCCGTCCTTTTGATGCTGTTCAGTATGTAAGCCGATGTCCTCTGCATCATCGGCTCGCCTGCTCCAACCAGCACAATCGTGACCCCGTTTGTCGTGTTGAACCTCTCAACCACCTCGCGCGACAGACGCATCATGGGGTGATCGTCTGGGATCGGCTGCCCCTTCATGAATGAATGCCTGCAAAATGGACAGGCGAGATTGCATGCGCCCTCGATGTTCAACGATATTCGCGTCAGCGGAGGATTGACTACATTCGCCTCGAATCCATCGGTGTTGCGCAACGCATGGTTTGGGTTCTGAAGAACCTCGCACCACTCGCGATTGCACCATGTGAACCTGCCGTCCACGATGCTCTGACGCACCTCCTGGGCAGCCTTGCCCGTCCATATCTCGTCAAGCGTCTGCCTGCGCCAGTCGCCGATCTTTCTGCTGATCCAGGCGCCGCAACACGTCCTGGCATCGCCTTTGTTGTTTAGCTGCAATGTGAAAAACGGCCGCCTGCAAAAGTTCATCAGATATGGCTCCTGATCGCCTCGGCAACCGATAAAGCAAACCGGTCGCCGTCCATCCATCGCTTGTCCATCGAACGCAAATACTCGTGCGCGTCGAGCACCTTCGTACGCAAAAGTCCGTCGATCTCGCCAGGCTCGTTGAAGTATAGCGGATAATCCGGTCCAAGATAGTCCACGACCGCAGGATGGCGATTCACCAAAAGCGGCGTGTTCCTCGCTATGCAATCGATCACGACGTTGTTCGCGCTCGCGTCGAACAACTCCGTTATGATTACGTTCTCGCACAACAGCGCTTCGTACGTGCTGTTGTCAACGTACCCGATCGTCGCAACCGACGACACCTCATGCCTGCCGTTCGCCTCCCAGTAGTTGCGAACCTTGCTGTCCCACTCGAAGACGTGCGGCTTGCGAGGGAGCAAACGCAACTTCGCTATGTCAGGTCCGATGTCGGCTTGGTGCAGAACCCGCGTATTGCGCAGGTACACCCCGACGCAAACGATCATCCGGTTGTCACCGCTGCGCCATTTGTCCGGTCTCCATCCGTTTGCCGGGATCTCGCACGGATGCTTGATGCTCACGACAGGACACGGGAGTTTCGTGCGAAGCCACGATGCCAAATAGTCTGACAGAGCAATCGCAAGACGCAGATGCTTCCGCGCTTCCTGCCATATATCCTTCTCGAATATGAGCTTCAGCCACTCGCGCGGATGGCTGAACTCCGGCGGGTCCGGCGGATGGTGGAATATGCCAACCCACGGCTCGTCGTAGACAATCGGATCCTTGCGATACGACCAGTTCTGCTCGATGAAATCGTCCAGAATGATCCCGCCCGGCTTCGACAGGCGCTTCAAGGAAGCGTACGCATAAGGCCATCCTGATATGTGGTAGTTCTTGCCGATCGGTGTTTTCTGGATGAGTGAAAACGGCGGTTTTGGCTCACCGGTGTCCCGCTTCTCGCACCGCCGGCACAGGTGGACCTCCTCATACTTCGACGGTGTGTAGACGGAACAGAGTGCGTCTTCCCCGTCGATCTTGAGTTCCGGGTTCGAGCACCAGAAGATTTCTGGACCGCATCCCTTGCAGCCCATGAATATCTCCTGCTTCTGCTCTTTCGTCAGCGGGGTGGAACTTCGGTAGATGCACTTGTAATCAATCTCGCGTGAAGATCGCCACTGCACGGGCTGGGTGTAGACGCGCTGCTGCGCCGCCCGCTCCGCCCGACGCTTCAACCACCGTTCGCTTGGCATGATTAAGTCCCAGTACCCGTTTCACAATCCGTTCCCTCAAGGACGATGCTGCTCGATGTGCCGTATACGCACAATACGCACACGTCCATGAAGTCGCCCCATACGTCCGTGCCCTGCTGGTACACGTCCGTCATGAATGTTTCGGTCGTCCCAGACAGGATCGTGCTCCATCCAAGATCCGTGCATGTATCGTCGAAGATGCAGCATTGCTTCTTGCGCGCCTTCACCTCGCACGTCGAGCCAGTTCCGCCCGTGCCGCAGTCTACCGCGATGTCCGAGATGAACTGCTGCGTGTAAAGCGTGATCGCCGATTGCCATGTCGGGTTGCAGTCGCAAGCCTGGATCGCGACCTTCTCGTACACCTGCCGCTCGATCGAGCATCCGTTTCGGCGAACGTCCGACATGATGCGCTCGGCAATGCAGTGTTGGACCTGGATCACGTACCACTCGCAGGCGGATGCGTCGAATCCGATCAGCACGTTGTCGCCCTTCTTGGCGACGAGGTTGAACGGGTTGGTCGCCGATGTCGGCGTCACGGGCCATTGCGTGATGTCCTTGTACTGCACATTGGAAAGCGATGCGCTCCCGCCAGTGCACATATCGGAGGAAAGCGTCGCAATCGCCATGTTCGGACGCGGGGCGCTCGGAACCTCCCAGCAGCACATGGCGGGCATGAGGAACGCCTTCACGTCCTCGTATGTGTCGCACGCAAGCGGACGCTTCGTGTGATTGACGATCTGGATCGTGCAGCTCGTCGGCTCGAATACGCAACTCGGAATCGACGACGGACCAAGCACCGTCGCATACCCCGTTGCGCCCGCCTCGATCTTGTTGTAGACCCGAACCTCGCGGATGTTCCCGTACGGGTAGACCGGCGTGTAGTATGATGACGTGTCGCAGTCGCACGTCTGACGCTTCACCCAGAATATCTCGTCCTTGATCGCGAAGATGTAGCAGTAAACGTCGATTACCTGGACATCCTCGCCCGTGTCCTCATAAGACCCATTCGACTTGTACCGCATGCGCCGGACCGTCGAAATGGTGCCTGGAAGGATGCAGTCCAACGCGCGGACGGGGACAAGATCGCCGCAATCGTCCCACCGGACGACCTGCGCCTTCTCGCCGTCATAGTCGCCCCAGACAAGGAACCCGCACAAGCCCTTCCACAGCTGATACGAGTCCTTCTTCGCCCCGAACGTCTGACCGGTGCAGTCCGGCGACTCGCCCAACAACGCCAAAGCCGGGTAGTCGTTCGTGCCGATCCTCGAACGCTTGCCGACCTTGACCGTGCACGGACCGTTTATCAGCAGCGGGCACGGCTCGTCCTTGGTCGGGCGCTGAACCTTCACGACCGTAGGACCGCCGCCCGGCGTCTCGGTGGAATCCTTCTCAGGGCGGTAGTGGTCCACCACCTCGACGACGCCGTGCGGCGGGATGTCCGAAGACCCTACGTTCTCGATCTCAATCCACCGCTGCCTGCGATGCGGCGATTGGTCCGGTCCGTGCTGTATCGTCATGCGTCACCCCGGCAAGTGCTTGCAATTCATGCTCGCTCGCGTCTGCGATGTCAGCCCATACCCCACGCGATAGCTCACCTTCTCGATCACGCCGTTGCAGGAAACGCTGCTGTTGATCCCCGAGTACACCACGTCCTTCTGGTCCTTGGCGCCGTCCCACTTCTGCTTGTGGATGTTCAGGTAGGTCTGCGCCTCCTGCTGAATGACAGACTCGTTGCTCACGACCTGGTTCGGATCGAGCTTGCCGTCGCTGTACGGGTTGACCCGCGTCTCCCATAACTCATCCCTGGAAATGTCCTCAACGCCGCTCCCGTCCGACCGCTCGATGGAGAACTGCTTGCGGACATACAGCATGTTCTGCCAATCGCGCAGCCGGTAGCTCGTCGCAAGCATGATGTTCGCCTGCCCGACGCACGTTGAAGAATACAGCTTGAATACCGGATGATCGAAGATCACCATCCGGTTCTCCTTGTCGATCTCGAAAGGACCGTTGTAGCGGTATCCGGCGCCTGAGTTGACCGGGTGATCGGAATGCGGCCAAAAACTGCCCTCGATGAATGCCGGAATCTCGTACTTCTCCTCGTCCGTGCCCCTCATCTCGACAAGTACGTCGTCCAACTCGATCTGGAAGATCGTGCCGATCTCGCCATCGTACAGCGGGATCGATTGGAGCATGACACGGTAGCACCGGAACACCGTACGCAGGGCAAGATCCCTGTAGCGTATGTCCACGCCGGACATGAGCGTCGGCCATTCCATCTCCCATCCGTCCGACGGCTTGTACGAAAGATCGTCGATGCGCTTCCACTCGCCGTCCGTGTCCATGCCGACCGCTTCGAGGTACAGATACGATTGGAACAGCGTCGGCGCGCATGTGACGTAGATGATCTTCGGTCCGCGCTCGGTCGAGCACGTCTTGTCCTGGAGATACCGATACGGACCAGCCGGCGGCGGCGATCCGGTGCCCAACGCATGGATGGTGAACTTGCTGCCGGACTCGTAGCAGATGTCCATCGCGTAGGCTTTGCACGCCTCGCTGATGGCATCAACGCCAGGCTTCGCCTCGTACTTGAACTGAGGATAAATGCCCGTCGGCGGAGAGCTGACCGTGACGTTCTGCTCGCCCAGAACGTTCATGATGTCCTTCAGGACGACATCCGGCTCCTTCTTCGACCCCGTGCGGATCGTGCAGTCACGCCATCGCTCGTTCACGTTGGCGTAGACCTCGACGTTCTCCCAACGCTTCCTGCGATCATGGACAAGCAGCGTCCATTGTGGCTCGCTGCGCATCGCCTTCCCGTGCCGGAAGACGTTGCGCTCATGCTTCACCGTGCGAAGGTCCGGGATGACATCATCAAACGAGATGCTGGCGTTCCCGTCCGATACCGTAAGCTGCGTCGCCGCCGGCGAGATGTCGCTGGCGTAGGCAAGACGTATGCGCGAAACGCCAGCACGGGCGCCTCTGGGTACGTTGATCTCGGCGCCGACCACCCCAGGAACGCCCTGAAGGTCAACTCGCGGATACGCCATTACCGGATGTCCAGTTGCAGGTACACCTTGCCGATCGCCGCCTGAACGCTCGACGCGCTTGCCGCGTCGTTCACGGCAACCGTCATGCGGATGTCGAGAATGTCGCCCGGATCGACGTTCGATGCGTCAAGCGTGAACGTCTTGTCGGCAAACGTCAGGGAATTGATGCTCTGCGCAACCGTCGTGATCAGGTCCGAGCCAGTGACGCCGCCTTGACCATCGACCTTGTACGCCTCGAAATCGATCGTGCAGGACGTGTCCGCAACGGCACCCTCCATCCCGGCAAACGATACGATCTGGATCGTCTCGCCGTCGTCGTAGTCGTACGGGATCATCAGGCTCGGGAAGCGGGCGTACAACGATTGCGCCCCGGCTGCCTTCACGTCGTACGTCATGATCTCGGGCGTGTTCGTGCCGTAGGTCGTGCCGTACAGTCCAAGATCGCTGCCGGATGATGTCGCCGGAAGCGATGCAGCAGGATCGTTGTGCTTCTTCCACAAGTGAAGCGGAAGCAGCACCTTCGCCAACGTCTTCTGCGCGATCGCATCGCGCGGGATGTCGTTCGCAAAATCGGTCGATGACGTGGGAAGCGTCAGGGTGCCGCTGACGGTCAAGCCGGCGGAACAAGTCACTAGATCGGTGTGGTTCGTCGCCATGTCTCGCTCTCCTTATACAGAACGCGGGAATACCTCCGCGTATCCCGTCTTGTAAAACGTGAAACTCCATTCGAACGGATAGTAGAACAGGTTCTTTCCGACTCGCTTGGCAGAACCCGGCTTCCAAATCGTCTGCGTCGGGTCAAGCTCCGCATATGGAATCAACGCCTGCCACGGGTAGATGAGCCAGTACCCCTCAAGCCCGACAGCCTTCCCTCGCTGGATGAACTTCACCGGCGTTGCAGGGTAGATCGTCTGGAATACAACGCCATCCTGCGTGGCTTGCACGGCGATCGCCGGATCGCCCGTCCCGTATCGTATGATCTCCTCCTGCCAGTACACAAAACTGCTGTTCGCAAAGTTGTCCCCTCCAGTCAGCTTGCCGTCGGGGGCATACAACACCGTCTCCGCCTCGATCACGAATGCACGCTTGGTCACGTGCTCCTCGGGCGCCCCGCTCGGATACGTCAAAAACCGCACACGCGGCGGAATCACCGTGTCCGCCGCGTTCGACCATAACGCATGCTTGGTGTGCGTGTTGTTCGTGTGCCACAAAACCAGGTCGCGACCATTGTACGCAAATGCGTCCTCCATCTGCGCGATCTTGTTCTTGATCTCGTACTCGTCACACCCCAACAGCTCGCCCTCGATGCGCACCCGTTTTACCGCCAATTCACGGCAACCGCGCGGCGAGTACTTCATGCGCGTCTCGAACCGAACGAACGTCGCCTCGCCAAGGTCGAATGTGTAGGTGCCGTATGTGATATACATTACGCCATCGTTTCTTCGCTTGTCTCAATCTGCGCCGACGTGTTCTGCATCTGGGCGCGAAGCCCCATCATGGAATCGCCGATCTGCTGAATCACCTTGCCAAGCTCGTCGAGCATGTCGCGGTATCGGTCCGATACGTCCCGCGCATGGTCAAGCAGGGTATCCTCGTAGCCCTTGTCACGCTTCGTGTCCTTCTCCTCAGTCTCCTCCTGCGATTTATCGCCGAATATGTCGTCAACGTCAACGATGTCCGGCTGCATCTCCCACCCGCGAATGTCCTCCGGTCTCGGTTTCCGCGGCTCCCACGGCTGCGACACAACCTCCTCGGGCGGCGATTCCTCGGGCTCGACAGGCTCAAGACGCTCGATTCTCGCTTCAGGACGCCACGCTGGCGCTGTTTCGGGCGGTTGGATGGGTGTTTCCTCTGCGCCGCCAAGCGGCTCTACGGGGCGTTCTGTGCGATCTGGCGCGAATGGCGTCTCGGGCGGAGGGGGCGGCGGAGGCCCCTCGACCTGCTCAGGAACAGGACGTGGCGGAGGGGCTTCCGGTGGTTGCCATGTCGTAGTAACCTCCCGCGGAGGGGGCGGTTCGTCCTTGATCTCCGGGAGAGGGGACGGCGCGACCTCCGGCGGCTGCCACGTCGTCGTCATATCACGCGGCGGCTGGGGCGTCGGCTCGGTGAACTCAGGCGCTACCGCCTCCTTCGGCTCTGTAGGCTGCCACGTGGGAACACGTTGCGGTTGAACCTCCGCGGCTTCCGGTTCCTCAAGGATCGGAGGGCGCCCTTGGACAAAACGCGGGCGAAAGTCGCCGCGCACAGGCTCGCCGCGATGCCGCTCGTCCGGCTCGTCCGCACGCATCCCGGAATCCAACTCCTCGCCCACATACGATTGCATCGCGAACAGGAGCTTCTGCACCTGCAGTTCCAAGGATTCAATGCGAAGTACAAGTTCGTCCTTGCTCATGTCACAGATACCACGTTCGTTACCGTAAACTCCGCCGCAGATGCCGTTCCGTAGGTGATCCCGTTGATCCGGAACGCCACCTCCTCCTCGTCCTTGATGTACGGGGACTCGGGCGGAACCTTCAGATTCGCCAAGTCGAACTGCGTATAATGCGGGTTCGTCAAGCCGGATTCAAGGTAGCCCATTTTCACCTGCGCTGCCGAGCCCGTGTACCCCATGTCGTAGAGGTTGTCGTTCGCCGCGTCCCACGGGGCATAAACGTCCAGCTTGATCGTCCGACCTGTCGAGAAAATCGCCTGCGCCGTGAGCGAGTTGGCGTATTTCACCTTCAGGTGGTTGTCATACGTCAGTCGGAACCCGTAAATCTCGCGTGTGACACCGCCAATCGTCACGCCGCCGTACACCCCGTCGTCGAGGTCCTGGAATGTGTATGGGTAGTATTCTCCGCCCGACGGCACCGACGGCTCCGGGCTCGGCCACGATGTGCCCTTGTTCTCGTCCTTGGCGATCACGTGGACCGTCAGCGTCAGAATGTCCGGCTCGCCGCGCTCGCGATACTGGGGCGCGCGGCCCTCAAGAACCCAGCCGGCAACGTAGCAGTCCTTGTACTCCCACGCCTCCTTGTCGCGGTAGATCAAGGTGCCGAACGGGTTCGGGCAGTCCTTCGCCGTCCACACGTCCGTCGATTCGTCGCCGACAAGGTAATCCAGGAGCGTATCGAAATCGCCAGGAGATGGGTTGATCGTGAATTGCCCGTAGCAATAGTATCCGCCCTGACGCACGCGGCTCGACAGCTTGCGCACCAGACCGGAAATCCCCTGCCCGCCGATCAGCCGACCATGCTTCTGAATGTTCTCCGCGGCAGGCCCCTTGGTCACGATGACATACCGCTCGCTTGATGCGTCGAACGTGTGCGGGCTCGTGCCCGGCTCGATCAGCATCTTGCCATACACACCTACCGCTGGGCTTCCGCTGCAAGGCATAGCCTATCTCCTTATGTTCTGTACGTCGCCTGCTCCAACGTGATGGTGACATCGGCGTCCGCCGCAGCCTCACGAATGAGCTTCAACGCCTGAATCTTCTGGTTGCCGATCACCGTCATGGACTCGTTCTGGGCGATCAAATGCCCCAACGTCGCCGTCGGGTCCGTCCCGTCCCATGATACCATGACGCCCGCGGTCCTCGCTGTAATGACCGCCTGATCCGCGTTCGTGACGTTCGAACTCGAAAATCCGAACGAACTGAACGACACGACAGAACTCGATACCGTCGCGCCCTTCATCTCCAAGCCCTTGACCGCAAATTCACGCAAAGGCATCACACGTCTCCTTATGTTCGCGCCTCTCTAAGCCAAACCCTTACTACCAAAGAAGTTACCTCGGCCTCTGGGTATTTCTCAAGCACAACGCTCGGCTCAAGCGGCGTCTCGTCCTCCACCTTGCAGGGCAGACACAATACGTCCGAACTGTAGTCGTCCGAATGAAGCCGCTTGTCGTGGAATAATCGCGATACAACCTCCTGCCAGCCAGTCAAACGGTCTGGCGATGACCCGCCCCTGCGCGATACGCCCTGGATCACCGTGATCATACATCCGTAGCCGATCGTGCTGTGCGAACTCGTCGGACGCGAATACTTCCTGTCCGTCGGCGTGACGTAACACCCCGGTCGAATCTGCCTGCTGTCAAACGGCGAACGCTGAACGCGAACGTCACGACCGATGCCGTCGATCCCCTGCGATTCCAGCTCCGACGCCACCTTGTCCAACGCGGCAGCCCAGTTCGATGTTACCGTTACGCTCATGTCACATAATCATTCGTGCTGACGTTGTGCTCGCCAGCGAAATCCGCCCAATCCCAATCGTACGGAGCACGCGGTATCGAATCCTGAACCCGGTCGCGGTCCGCAGCCAAAATGAACGCCTCACGCTGCAACGCCTTCTTCATCGAGCGAAGCTCAGGCGAAATATCCATGTCCACAACCGTCATCATGTACTCGACCAGCCTGTTGAAATACTCGCCGGCAATCGTCCAATCCACGTCGATCGGGTCGCTGATCGTGTACTTCACGCCAGACACCGAAGTGTCCGGCGCCACGTCGATCGTCAATGTCGTCGCGTCCGTCACTCCCGTAATGATCCGCTCGAATACGGCAGGATTCGTCTGCACGTCGCTGGGATCCACGCCGATCATCGCACCGTACGGACCGGTCGGCTCCGACGATGAATCCGTGCCGGCGCGCAGGACGCACCCGACGTAGGAGCTCGTCCAACTCGTTCCGGAGCCGGTCACCGTCGTGCTTGATGTGCTCGCCGTGATCGTGCCCGTCGATTCGCACACCACACTCAGCCGGCGCGGGCGGCGTCGGTACACGAACAGATACGTGCGCTCGCTCGACGGAGGCGGCGCCAGACGAATCACCTTTCCGTACCTCGGATCGCGCTCGATCGTGTAGTATTGCGGGTACGCCACCGGGACGTAGCTCACCATCTGACCGAGCGATGCAAGCGTCTCCGAATCAACGCGGATCAAGTCCGGTCCGCCCGTCTGGTACTTGGCGTCAAGCGGATCGGACATGCTCTCGAAGTCCGGAGGGAGGATGTAACAGTCCTGATACCACTTGTACGACGTGCCGGATGCAACGTCGTCGCCAGGGTTCATGTCCTCGCGCAGCGTAAGCTGCGTGTCGCTGTCCCGTGACGCGACGGGGTAGGGTACGCTGTCGATCAACACCGTACCCATCGCAGCCGAAGACGGCCACGTGCCCCCGGTCAACGTCACAGTCCTTGTCGAGTGCGTGTAGGCTATCGTGCCCGTCGTGTACTCCGCAACCGTCTTGAGCTGGTACATGCTGCGGTAGAACTTCCACGGGTGCCTCGACAGCCGCAAAAGCGCATCACCGACCGCCTGCCTCGCAAGCATCGCGTCACGACCGGTGTTCTGTCGGCTGAACTGGACAAGAACCCGCTCGACGGCATCCTGATACGTCACAAAGGATGTCAGCCTGTCATATTCAGGCCAGGTCGGTGTGTAGATCGTCATCAGTAGTCACCGAGATTTGCCCACAAAATGGTCAACGTCCCGTTCAGGATCAGGTTGCACGGCGTGGTCGTCACGTCATGGTCCGTGTCGTCAACCAACAGGTTGAAGTACACGTCCTTCGCCGTGGTCGTCCCATCGTGCACCGTATCCTCGCTCGCTGTGCTCTGAGCGTTGGCGGTCGTCGCGCCGGCAACCGCCTGCGGGGTCGCCGTGCTCGGGATGATGTCCGCCTCGGTGCCCGAAAGCGTCGCATCGTTCCCGGCGGTCGCCGTCCCGACAGACATATCGCCGTCCCACGTGTCGATCACCCCCGCCGAACTCTTGGTCAGGTCAACGTCGCTCACGGCGCCGAAGATGCGAATCGCACCCTCCGGGAAGTCGTACACCTTCAATCCGCCGTAAGCCACAACACCCGGCTCGTCCGTCAGCGGCACCGCCACGTTCGTGAAGGTCAACACGGTCTTGTGAATGATCCCGTCGCCCTTCTCCGTCGCGGCAACGCCCGTACCCGCCGCGGTGCCCGCCCCGCTCGATGAACTCACCTCGCCGGTCAGCCCGATGTTGCGGAAGCCCGTGATGTCCTTGTTCGAATCGACGACAACAGCCTTCTGGGCGGTCACCGTGCCCTCGGTGATGCCGTCGATGTAAGCCGCCTCCGTGCCGGAGAGCACGGAAACGTTGTCCAGGTATCCCTTGATCTCGCTGCCAAGCGTGTGATCGCACAGGGCGCTGATCAGGGCTTGATTGAGTCGGTCTGAAATCGCCATGTCTATTCTCCTTCTGGTTTATAGGCGTGCTTCTCGATAATCTCCTGTTTGAGTTTCTGCTTCTCCTTCGCAGGCAGCTTGTCATGGTCCGGTGCAACCTGCGATACCTTCTCTTCAACGAGGTCGGGCGCAAGCGGCGGCGCCGGCTTCGTCTTCCTGCGCACGATCTCCGCCTGATGCGTCTCCGCGGCTCTCGCAATCCCCGACTTGGCATCCATGCCGCTGATGACCGCGTTCGGATCTCCAGGGAACCGCGCAAGCCACGGGATGTAATCGTCATGCGGACCCATGTGCCCGCCATGCCGCTCGACGAGCTTCCGAGTCCGCTCCGCATACTCGTCGCCATGCTCTTCGGAGAAATGCGTGTTCCCCGCCCACCAGGATGTGTCCGTGTTCAAACCAGGACCCTTGCGCGCGGCAAGCATCTCCGCCATGCGCGGCGTGCACCCGTTCTTGATCGCAGCATCGTAGATTTCCTGGTTCATTCCGTTCTCCTCAGCACATCACTTCTTTCGCAGCTTCATCAGAGTCCTTGCAAGGCTCGCCCTGCGCTTCGTCCTCGCATTGAACCTGCTGCCTGGACGCAAAACGACACGGATGAACTCGGCTGTCGTCATGCCACGACGCGCCGCCTGACGCTTGAACGCACCCCTGTTCTTCGAGGTCGCTTCCTGGATCCACCGTTCGTCCTTCATCACATCTCTCCCGGACTCAACATGGATTGGATTCGCTGCGCCATCGGACCCATCGCGCCACGCATCGGCATCTCCATACCACGCTCGCCGCCAAGGATGTCGTCCACGTCTATCCCCATCTCCGCAAGCATCGCCTTGATCTTCTGCGCCGTCTCCACGTCGCCCTGCTCCAACGCCTGCTTGTACAACGCGATCGCCTCTTGGATCTGCTCGTCCATGTCTCACCCCACTAGCTTCTTGGCTATGTCGATCTTCGCCGACGCCTGCTTCGATAGTAAGTCAATCGCGTGCTTGCGCGATGCCGCATCCAAGGCTGCGCTCGCCTTGGCGATTTCGATTTCCGCCTTCCTCTGTTCCGCCGCAGCCTCCGTCGCAGCAACCCGCTGCTCCAGCAGCGTCTTCGCAACCTCGCCCTGAATCGCCGCCTGCTTGCCCTGGACCTCAAGCTGCTTGCCCTGCAAGTCCATCTGCTTGGAGGCAAGCTCCATCTGCATCTTCTGCTGCTCAAGCTGCGCCTGCTGCTGCTGAGCCTGTTGCGCCTCAGGGCTCGGTTCCGGACGATCGAGCATCAGACCGTCGATCCTGTCGCGGGCGGCGTCCAGGTTCTCAGCCCATGCCTCGACGAGCGTATTCCAACCCTTGAACTCGCCGGTCGCCAACGCATACTGGAAGTATTGCGGACCAAGCACCTGGATCATCCGGTCCCAAATCATCATGTCCCGCTCGCGGTCGGGACGCTGCAAACTGCTGGCGGAAATGGTGTAGGACATCTGACGTACCACCATCTCCACCTCGGCGCTCATCACGAACTTCTCCCAGAGGTACCGGAACGTCGATCCGCCAAGTGGCTCGACATCCCTGCCGTCGATGAACCACCTGCTCAGGAACGCCTCGGTCGCTGCTATCCGCCCCTCCGTCTCGGCGATGCGCTTCTGCATGTATTGCGGCCGAACGCCGGCAGCACGCGCACGAGCCTGCGTCTCGGTGGCCGACCGGTCGTTCGAATCGCCGGCCTTCATGCCGTACTGAAACGCACTCAAGCCCGTCGCACGCTCGAACCATTCGGCCATAACGTCCGTGATCTTCCAAGCGTCGATGTTCACCGGAGGCTGCTGTAGAATGGTGATCGCCTTGCGAACATCATCGCTCGTCGGATCAACCGGTATGACGCACTGGTCCTTGCCGTTGTTGATGTACTTCTCGTACCGCTCCATGTGCGAGCCCAACACCGCCCAAAAGTCACGGCTCGCAGACCATGTGCGCTGCGCCAGGAACGGGAGCATCAGGTTCAGGAACTTCAAATATCCCATGCCCGGCTCGAGCGGAGCCACAGGGTACGGAGAATCCGGGTTCGGGTAGAAGTCGCACACCTCGCATGGCCATCGGTCATCAGCCCAAAGCGGCGTTGGCCACGAGAAGCACTGCCGCACCTCGTCGTCCGTCATGCCGCGCCGCATCTTATCCGACGGGCAATTCAACGGCCACGGAACGTTCGCTGCAATCGCAATGTAGGCGTAGTCGCCGACCACACGCTCAAGATGATCACGCAACCCGGCATCCATGTGGCGGACCATCTTCGAGCCGGGTCCCATCTTGGACCAGATCTCGCACCACACCACGATGTCGCGCTCTTCCTCAAGCCGCGGCTGGGCGGTGGAATCGCTGTTGCCGAATACGCTCTCGGAATAGCTCCAGGTCGATTCCAAACTCGCCTTGTCCTTGAGCGAACCGCTCGGCAACTGAAACCGCTCCTCGACCTCCCAGTACGGTTCGCGGTGCTTGAGCATGATCCACTTGGCATTGTTGATGTCCTTGACATCGGGATCGATCAGCAGATCAAGCGGATCCTCACGAAACGATCCGACGATGCTCCGGTCGGATCCTGGGTACTGATAGGTCTTGACGAACCGCACACCGCGTCCGGTCAGCATGGCGTCGATCGCCATCGTCTGCGAATGCTGCGTCATCCCGCCGCCGGGCATCTCCCTGGACGTGTAGTTCAACCACTTCTCCAACAGATCGGCGACGACGTTCGCCGTCGCCACGTTGTACTGGTCGAACTGCATGCGAATCTGGAGTTCCTGGGCGATTTCCGGGTTGCGCATGAGCTGTTCGAGCGTATCGTCATCGATCGCCAATCGCTGCTTCGGCATGACCTTGCGGTACGGGATGTCCCATAGCACGTTCGGTCCGATGACGGCGACAAGCTCGAATGCCTTGTTGACGGAGATGGGGAACCGCGGGCGCTCAATGACGTTGTTCAGGAACTTGGACGACCACTTCGAGTTCCACAGCGCAGCGCATGACCGCGCGTAGAACATCTTGCACTCCTCGGCGACGTCCACGAAGTGCCTCCGGTGCTCGTTCTTGTACGCGGTTTCGATCTTGCCGAGCCATGCCGACACCAACGGTCTCAGGAACTCGGTATCCGTCCAATCCATAGGTTACACCCTTTGCTGCGATTCGAGCAGCTTACGCTCTTCCTCCTGCTGCTGACGCAGCTTCTCGTCCTCGAGCGCACGCTCCTCCTGCTTGTCAAGCATTTGCAGGTGCCATTCGTAATCGCTCTTCGGCGGCTTGAACTTCGGGTTGTCCTCGACCTCGAGGTAGTACCAGCACCCGCCGCTGCTCATCACCGTGTTCGCACGGTTGATCAACTCCGGGTGCCCGATATACACGGCGCCGCTGCGGACCATCTTCTGCCCCTCGCCGAAAATCTCGACGTTGACGCGCCCAGGCGCGATGCGCGATGTGACGATGCCCACCAAGCCGCCGCGCTGCTTGTACCGCTGCGGGCGGTCGATCCAGCCGACGATCGTGCCCTTCGGGGGCGTGGGCAGCGGGTTCTTGCGCTCGTTGTCAATGCGGGCAAGCACTTGCTGACAAATGTCTGACAATTCTTTGGTCT
The DNA here is from genome assembly GCA_027021395.1 of Acidobacteriota bacterium. Taxonomy (GTDB): domain Bacteria; phylum Acidobacteriota; class Polarisedimenticolia; order J045; family J045; genus JALUUK01. The sequence goes on along the minus strand of JALUUK010000112.1, from coordinate 14,563 downwards.
CTGCCATGTCTGTCTCCTACTGATGTTCAGTTGAGGGGTTACGTTGCTAAACCAGGACCCAAATGGATCGAGCCGCGCTTGTGCTTGTTCGGGTCCGTTTCGTCCAAAAACTTCTGCACCCAAGGCGGAAGCGTCGCTTCATGCGCCGAATCATGGCGGTACACATCGCCCGTCTCGATCTCCGGCTTCACGTGTGCGCAAAGGTATTCCAACGCCTGCATGCAGTCGCATGTTCGTGGGTTCGATGGCTCGTCAATAACCTCGTCCACACCGTTCACCTTGAGGATCTTCTTCACGTACCGGTTGAACTCGCGTTGCGTCTCATATGTCGCCTGGTCGCAAAACAGGAGCATCGGGACACCGCCGTCTACCGCCGAAAGCATCTCACGAACCACGTTGCGCCGATATGCCGTGTCGTTCGTGCCGTATTCGAACCCGCTGCGGGTCCGGCGGCTTATGATCCCAAACCGGCTGAATGCGTCCGCGTACACCTGCACCACCGCACGACCGTCAGAACCGACCGTATGCTGCCTGCCCTGGTTTTTGTCGATGATGAACGACGTGTATTCAAACCCCCTGACGAGCGGCAGCAGCGCCTCCGCGAGCATATCCGGCGTGAACCGCTTCGCAACGAAATCCCATTCGATGATCAACCGCTTGCCGATGGACACGCCGTTATATTCGAGCGGCGGGATGACGCCCGACAAAACCGCCGTGCGCGTGTGACTAGGGTCGATCACGAGGTATCGCGCCCAGCCTTCTGGCATGCGACCGTTCTGTGTGTAGACCGATTCGAGCGTGTACCTGACCCTGTTCTTGATGTCCTCGTCGTCATACTGCGCGCCCTTGCGCAGCAGGTGCATCGACGGCACGAAACTGTACATGAGGTAATTGCCGCGCAGCATGTCGCCGCGGCTTCGGCGTGCAACCGCCTCCTCATCGCCCATGCGCCGGATCCCGCGTTCGCGCCCCTCTTTGCTCGCGAACGGGTTGTCCGTGCTGATGAGCTGGAACGAAACGATGTCAGGGTCCGGGTCGTCCTTCTGCGATTCTGCGCGGTCGTGCATCTCCACGATCGCGTGGTTGTGCATCTGAGGGTAGGCGTCCCAGATCAGCCATCCGTTGCGGTCGATGAGGCGATCCTGCCATTCTGCGAGGTGGTCCGGCTTGGCGATGTCCTCGTTGATCCATATGCCGTCCACGGCGTCGCCCATCCCAGGGTGGTCCCCAGTGGACGGGAATGCGTAGATCATCGCACCGTTGACCAGCCGCAATGATCTGAACTCGCGAGCCTTGACGCTCTCCCACACAAAGCTGTCCTTCTCGATGTACCGCGGCGGGATCGCTGGACCTGCGAGCCTGCTTTCATCGAACCGTTCTACATCGGACGGGTTGTTCACATTGAAGATGCGCCACTTCCCTGTCTCCTTGTCCCTGATGACGCGGATGCTGTTGCGCATGCCGCGTGCGAACAGCAGGCGGTAGATCGTCTTGCCGATGTGGCGCATGTCGAGCCCGATGATCCAATACGTCAAGGGGTTCTCGACAGATGAGACAGGGAACTTCGGCTCGATCTTGCTTCCGTCCGGCAACACGATCGGCAGACCCAAAACCCGGCTGGTGAACTCTGCCGTTGCGCAGACGCTCTTGCCGGCACGCTTTCCGCCGTAGATCAGTATTTCACGCGCCTTGCACCGATGCACCTTCTCCTGCTCGCCGAACGGACGATACACGCGCAGGAACTCGCGCTGCGCCACCGACAGCATCCGGGTCGTCTTGTCGTAGATGACCTTCGCGTTAGCCGGGTTGACATTCAGCATCGGCAAGTACTCTCGCTGCTTCAAGCAGTTTGTCGGATGTATCGCGCTTGAGCATGTCGGCGAACATGTGCAATAACGCGGTCTTACGCTGCTCCTCCAGCTCCTCCGGCGTCATGTCTTCGTAGTTGCCCGGATGTTCGATCTCCTCGTGCAGGTGTGCCATCTTGGCGAAGTCGAGTATCGCCTTGTGCGCCTTATCCGCCCTCGCGCCGGTCGTAAGGCACTCGTCGATCATGGTCTTGATCACCCTCGCCCACTGCACGCCAAGCTGCGTCGGACCGCCGAACTCGTCGTATGCCGAAATCAAAACGTCCGACAGGCTCGGCACCGTCTCGCGTGCGTACAACGACGAATCGACCTGCGCCGAAACAAGGTCGCGGATGTACCGCATAACCTTGTCTCTCCGGTCGCTCTCGGTCGCGCGTTCATCGCACAGCTTGCACCGATAACCGATCGGCCCCTCAACGGCTTCGTCGTATCGCATCGGCTCGCCGCACGACGGGCAGCACGTCGTCATTGCATCTTGAGTATCTTCTGCGTGTGTTTCCGCCATACCTCCTCCAGCGCGTCCTGGCGTTCGCTCGGTCCGATCACGACGGCATCCAACTCCTGCGGTTCCATGATCTCGCCAACATGCATCGCGTCGCCATTCACATGCCGAATGTCGAACTCCTCCATGTTGCGTTCGTCAAGTTCCCCGTCCGTAACGGCGTAGACGACCCCGCCTGTCAGGATTGCTGCAACCTTTGCAAGGTAACCGTTCGCAGGCTCGAGCACGGCGATGCGACCGAATGCGCCGTCGCGGAAGAATTCTCGCATCGCATCCACGTCCACATCGACATCGAGCGGGAAGTACACGGGATGCCCCGACACGTTGCGGGCTATGATAGGCGGCGCTTTCGGAGGCTCATCCTCTTCTGGAACGTCCTTGATCACGTAGACCGTCACGCTGTCAACGGCTGGGCTCTTCAGCAAATCGATCAGCTTGGTTTCGTCGATTGGATGCTTGACGTACTTGACGACATCGACCATTAGATACACCTCAACGCACGCATTGCAGCCAGCCAGGCACCGCGCAGCGAGCGCCGGTCGCCGTCAAGCGACTCGGCGCCCCTCTGCACGGCACGGAGGATGACTTCTGCACGCGACTTATCTTCCGGTTTGAAGCCGCGCAGCCAGTGGTCACCAAACCATGCGTCCTGCCATGCTGGAAGATACTGCTCCCACGCGGCAAGCATCGCAAGGTCCAACTGGTCCCGAAGCCGTGTGATCGCACGGCTCTGCTCAGGACCGGCTGGGGTGTTCCTCAATATCTCATATGCGGCGGTACGAATCGCCTCAAGCGACCCTTCGACCGACTCGCGCACGGGAGGAGGCATGCCGCGCAGCCAGTGGTCTCCGAACCACGCCTTGAGTGATCGTTCCGTAACCGCCACATTTACCGCTCACGTACGTTGATGAGCACCTGGCTTGCACTCGCCGCGGCGTCCGCAAGAACCTTGCCGGCGTTGTTGATCGCCTGGTTCCTCGCTGCGGTCGCGTCGGCAGGCGCGCCGATCGCCGTCACCTTGCCACCGTTGTCGCCCTTCACGACATCGCCGGCGCTGAACGATTCGGACGTGCTCTTGTTGGCGTAGCATGGTCCTTCACGCACGATCAGGCAGATGTCGTTCTGGACGCACCCGTTCGAGTTGAGGTTGTCGATGACGATGCCAGCAACCTCGCCGTCGTCGGTGTCGTTCTTCGTGACGCGGGCGTGCCGCGTGGTCCACTTGACGACATCGCCGGCTTGCAAGGTCGTGGCGCCCGAGTTTCTGACCGCCATGACGATCCGCTGCCAGTTTCGGGTGCGACCCTGCACACCCGCAGCCGTTTTCTCGTCGAAGACGGCCGCTTTGGTCACCGTTCCCTCGAGGAACGTGCTGTTTGCCCAGTAGCTGCTGCTCGGGACATCTCCCTGGAAGTAGGTCGTCCCCTGCCGCAACATTGTCATAATCGCGTCCATCGTTTTTCTCTCCTTCAGGGATTGTTTTCAGATGAGCCCACCCTTATGCGTACGGATAGAGCTTCGCGAATCCTTTCATCCCACGGAAACGGATGTTCCCGTATACGAACAGCGCCCAGATCGTGCTGAACGCCATCGTCGCCAACTCGACCGGCCCCTTGCTCCGGAAGACGCCCTCCGAGAACAGTGAGTGCAGCGAAACGCGGTCCATCGAGAAGATGTATCCCGTCGAGTGCGGGCACCAGAAGTCAGGTTGGATCTCCAGCCCGTCCAGGTAGACGGCACCGTCCGAACCAACCAGCCCGATGTCCGTGCTGCTCCTGGCGGGCTGCTGCAAACGCATCTTCGCTTCCTGATTCTCTCGCAAACCCTGGAAGCTCCACCCGTCGATCACGCACAACCCCTTTGGCGCGTTCTGGCTGCCAAGCAGCTTCAGCCAGATCTGCGCCTGGGAGATGGCGCGGAACAGGTTCACGCGGTGGTCCGTCGAACCGGTGCCCCAGTTCGTCGATGACGTGTTGATCAGGATGGGCGAATTGCAGTCGTAGTCGGTATCGCCGCTGCCGTCCGGCCAGTCGGTGCTGATCGAGACGTTGTTGGGCGTGCCCATGTCGTTCGACCAGAACCCGCCGTTCGCCTGCAAGACCGTGCTCTGCTGAGCATACGATCCGTTCGGTGCGGCAATGCGGTCCGCCGATGTGACCGTGCCCTCGGCGAGCCCCGTTTCGAGCCCGTGGAACCGGTCGGTCCTGTTGGCCGTCGATCCGGACTTGTAGCATTCGCCTTGCAGGTTCTGCTGCATGGCGTTGCGCAGGTCGTTCGCCTTGCTGTTGATCAGCTTCACGATGGCCTGCGGCCCCTTGTTGATCTCCTGGTCCAACATGGACATGGATTCGGTCGCCTCGTATCCGCGCCACGGAAGCCGCATCTGGATGTGCTTCTCGGTAGGCGCGTATTCGAGATTCATGTGGTTCTGGAGCGGACGAACCTCGGGGTTCCTGACCTTGAGCGGCCAGATCAACTCCGGTCCGGATTCGCCCTTCAAAACGCGACCACCCTGAAGAAGCCGATTGAAGAAATAGCTTCCACGCAGGGTCTGGTCTTCGACCTTCTTCAACCACTTCGGGATCGTCGTGACCTGAAGCTCTTTCGCCAGGTCTGTGATATGGAGAGGGATGTCAGCCATTGCTAGATTCCTACTTCACGCCGGTCATTGTTTGCCCGCGCATTTCATAACGTGGTCATTTCAATCCAAGCCGTTCCGTGAGGTCCGTTTCGATGAAGTGCGCCAATTCCGCTTCGCTTGATGGCTCCTTTCCTGCGATCGCGGGTTCACTCACCTGCGGCGTGTGCCCCGACCGCTTCTTCGCCCCGTCCAAGAACGACTGCTTTTTCTGCTCGCTCTTCTCCTCCGGCGTCGCTTCCGCCGGCTTGTCCGGGCGCCCCACCGCGTCCAACGCAAGCTGGATCATCGCGTCCTCCGGCGCATTGATCCCCATCTTCTCCAGCTTGTCGATGTACGCGAAGAACCGCTGCCCGTACTCAGATTCCTTGTACTCGCCAGTCACCGGGTCGCGCTGCCACAGATGATCGACCAGCTCGTTCCTGTACCGGTCGAACGTCTTCTCGACCGCAAGCTGGCTCTCGATCTCCGCGCGAAGCTGGTTCAGCTTCTGCTCCACCGTGCGTTCGATCACAGGGCTCAGCTTCTCCCACGTATCCTTGTACGGGTTGGACGCCAGCCGCTGCTGCTCGAACTGCCTCAAGGACATGAGGTACTTGTTGACCTGGGACGCCTCGGGCTCGAAACGCGGATCGACCGCCTTGACCAGCCCGCCCTCGCCCTCTTGCAGGATTCCCGCCCGGATCAACTGATCCCACGAGCTGTCCCACTTCGGCGCCTTCCAGACCCCTTCCCAGTACTTCTCCTCGTCCCACTCGCCCGTGTCCTCTTTCGCCTTCTCAGGCTCCTGCTTCGCCAGAAGCTCTTGCAGCTTGTCCTGGTGAGGGGCAAATTGCTTGCCAATCTCGGCATACCTAGAAAGCTGCTCGCGCTCCTGCTGCAATGAGTTCAGCCGCTCGTGCATCGCCTTGACCAGCTCCGCCGAACTCTGAAACGCCGACGTGTCGATCCCGAGATCCTTTGCAGCCGCAAGCGCCTCGTCCACCTGCTCCTGCGATACCTGACCCTCCTGCTGACCCTGATCCTGGGGAGAATCCTCCGGTTTCACCGACTCATCGCCCTGCGCAGGCTCGTCTTTCACCAAGTCAGAAAACAGTTGATCCAGCCCCGTCTGTTGTTCAGTTGCGGGCATAATGCGTCTCCTTCGAAAAGATGGTTCCTGCCAGCATTGTGCTATATGCAAGTGATTTCATGCATAGACAAGCGCGTGCAATGTGTGGTAAGATTGTGCAAATGCCGTCAACTACAAGGAGATACCGCATGGATGACGAAAAACTCTTGATCACGCAGGCAAGGCACCTGTTCACCTGGACCCCATCCACCGATACGCTCAGAAGGTGGATCTCAAAAGGGATCAAAAGCAAGTCGGGAAAGACCGTCCGACTCAAAGCACAGAGAGAAGGCATGTACGTCGTCATCGCAAAGTCAGACATCGAACAGTTCAAGAGAGAACTCAATGAATGACTTCGACTGGCACGAAGCCATCGCCATGCCGTGCGAAATGTCGTACGCCTGCCCCGTCAGGGCGTTCCCTTCCATCGTCGAACAACACCGACACAACCGAAGGAACGCACTGCTCAAAGGCTTCTGGCTAGGCGACTTCTCCGAAATACAAGACAACGCCTGGAAAAAACCAGCACGCCTCAGAAGAATATTCTCGAAACTCGTAGACCGACTCGAACCCAAAGACGTGCTCTACGTCACACATCCCCGCGTTATCATCAACGCACCTAAAGACATACGTCAATTCGAATCAATCGACTTCACCATCCAGTTCTGCTGGTGCCAGTGCAGCATCACAAGAGGAGAACCCTCCGATCCGCTCAAAGCATGGCTCGACGGCCTCGCAGGAAAAAACCGCAACTTCCCATCCGTCAAACCCGTCCCCTTCGCCGCCGTCAAAACCGCAAAAGGACTCAAGTGGGATGCCGAACTCCGAAACGCTATGCACCAAGTCGTCACACTCCGAGACCAACAAAAAATGTCCTTCCGCAAAATCGCCGAACTCAAACTCCACCCCAAAATCACAACCATCAAAACCGTCAAAAGCGCCTACCTCCACGAAAAAGCATACCGCATCCTCAACGTCCGATTCCCGCAAGAATTCGACAAACGACTCATGCCAGACGAAGATACCCTCATCAAAGCAAACACACCCACAAAACCTGCCATCCTCACCACCAAAGCTATTTATCACCTAAACTTACTTGCACCCATAACCTGATTTTAGGTGTCATGGGTGACACCTAAAAACGGCTAGTGCCCAAATACCCCAGCCAAAATCGACGTAACCACACGCCACAAAACAACTTCCGTATCTCGCCACAAAACACCACACAACACAAAATCGCCTCCTTAATGACAAATGTACACAATACACGCTCGTAGTATCGTGAAAGAACGCGGAAGGACGCCAGCAAATGCCCAAAAGCGTCGTAACTCCCAGCCACACAATCACTTACATGCCAATGCGACGACACGAAGCTACTCGCCAGCCAAATCCGATTCCTCACAACCACCCAAATACGCAAGCAAATCCGCCCGCTCAAGGCTCAAACGCTCACACTCACACATCCCCAAAAAATCCGCAACATCACCAAACTCCCAACCACACAACTCAAGCAACTCACGCTTCAATGTGTCCATCACAACACGCCAAGCAATAAACACGACAACCCCGCATCGCCAAAATAACCGCCACGCAACACAAACCAATGACGTGTGACCCAAAAGAGGGGCGGTCGCGGCGAGTGAAAAAATTCTGTGAGGGGCACATACAATACACGAGAGCCGCGATGGGGGCCTACCCCCCCCACCCCCGCCCGCCTCGGCGGCAAGCACTGCCACCGCCAGACCGATCCACCGCCGGACCGATCGGCCACCGCTATCCACCGTCGCGGCCAGGATCCCACCGAGAACGCAGCCCGCGGCCAGCAGGACGGCGCATCCGGTATGCCCGAGCCGGCGCCGGGTGATAGACCTTGGCGGTTCGTGCTGAATCTGGCGATTCCTCGATCGGCACCTCGATCCGTTCAGGGTCTTTGGCCGACGCCCACGCCACCAACTGGTCCGCCTCGGCGCCTTGCGTGAACTGTGCTTCAGGAAATGCCTGGGACAGGAACCGCAAGGCATGGTGGCATTGCGGGTGTCCATGCCTTCGAGCGCGTAGACCACGGCCTGGAGCCCGATTCGGCATCGCCTTCGAGGTCGATCTCCTGGATGATCTTGGCGATCGTGTCGTGTTCTGCCGGGCACGCCCATGCGGTCAAGCGCTGGGGATCGTCGTCCGAGACCGTGAACTCGGCCTGGGGCACGGCCGTCTTGAGGACTTCCATGGCATCGCGGGCCGAGATGAATTTTAGCCCATACACGGTCACCTTGCGCGCCCGTTCCGGCGGCGGCTGCTGAATCATCTGATCGACCAGGCTCTTGATCTCTTGGTGATCTTTCGGCGTGGCCCACGCCACGACCTGGCCAGCTTGCGCCCCCTGGAGAAATCGAGCTTTGGGGAACGCCGTTGCGAGGAAGCGGATCGCATAGGACGCGGCCTGATCCCCCATGCCCTCGAGGGTGTAAATCACCGCGGTGGCCGATGTGCCGGCGGCGGCTGCTGGACCAGCCCGCCGCGGGCGACGACCAGTGTACAGGCGTACACCAGTTCCCGGCACCTGTACAGCTGTACACCATCTCGCGGACCGGACGGAGTGCAGGACCACACCCCATGCCTCACCCTGCTGCGCCCGCCCGCCATGCACCCCCCGCGGGAACGTCGGCTGGTGTGCGTGGTGGGCATGCGCGGGTGGGTAGTGCATGCGTATGGCGGAGGCGCCGGTGGGTGTGCGCGGGCATACGGGTATGTATGGAGATAGGGATGATTTCTTTTCATTGAAGGGGCTTTGATCGGGCCGCGGCAACCGCGGGAAACCCTGGTATATACGGCACTCTGCGTCGATCGGTGCTGGGATGCGGCGGATCACACCGACCGACATATATATAGGTGCGGGTTCCGCGGTAGGTGGCGCGACGCGTAGGTGCGGCTGGCACTCCGATCAGATCGGCTCGGGATGATTTCGGATTTTTTTCGTGATTTTTTTGATTTTCCGCTTGACGCGTATCCGATGGACTGTATATTCACTGATATGAGATACACTCGATGGCCGCGGCATCACGCGGCACCGGCCCGGCGGGATCCGGGAGGTGGGAGGATGTGATCATGCCAAGAACGATCAAAGTCGAGTACCTGGGCATCGAGGGATCTGGGCGGACTGTCGCCCAGGCGCGCCAGGATGCGGCGCGCCGGGCGGAACGCGTGATCCGCCAGCAGCCCGTGGTGTACGCATACCGCGGGCACGTGCTGGCAGTATGGGCGACCCCGTACGGAGGATCGTACACCATCGCCCATCCGGACAGCGATGGACGGGTGAACTTCTGCACCTCGTGTGCGGACTTCGACGACTCGCTGCAATCCGGTATCCGCCACCTCCTGGACATCGCGCGCCAAGAGGGGGAATATGAGGTTCCGCGGTGGGTGCCTCGGGGGATGCATCGCGACCTGGTGGCGGAGTGGCGCCATCAGGACAGATTCCACCGCGCGTATCGGGATGCCCGCGCTCGCGGGCTCAATGACTGTGAGGCGCACGCGGCTGCGTGCGAGAGTGCCTTCGCCACCGCGTGATCGGCTTCGATGGGCCGCGGTGGATGCGCCGCGGCCCCGACAACCCGCTCACTCGGAGCGCGGCGGGATGCGGCAGCCCGGTGTCTGCCGCGGTAGGATGGGAGGATGAGATCATGACAGACTACATCATCAGCAGGATCGAGGCTGCCAGGTCAGCATGGCTCGGATGGTCGTGGACGCACTCGTTCGGGGCGGCTTCGCCAGGCTGCCCTGGATGCCGCCGGCTGTCGCGGTGCGGCAGCCAGATAGTGGTGGAGCCATGCGACGTGGACGACGAGCCTGTCTGCCAGCACCACGCAGATGCGCTGGCGCTGGCGCGAGAGTATGACGACGAGGTGGCAGCCGCGGCCGAACTAGCCGCTGGATACGCGGCTGACGCCATCACGGCTATCCGCCGTGGAAACTGGGACGACGCCAGCCGCTATCTCTCCAGGGCCGCGGCCATCGAGCGCGAATATGGCGATGCCCCGGTATACGGGGCAATCGCGGAGGAGGTGGAGCGGCAGGCGGCTGCCATGGCGTGACGGCTCGGACCCGAGGGCGCCTGCTGGCGCCCGACGGCCCGCGAGGCCAAGAGGTAGACAGGCGCTGCGTCTACGGACAGTGTGTGGCGAGGTGCGAGTTTGCCGGAGACACAACCGGCAGCCTCTATTTCGATGAGATGGGCAGCGCCGAGCCCAGTAATCGGCGAGGAGACAGAAGGATGTCATCGCACAGGCTCTGGGTGCTCGGAGCACCCGACAGCGAAATGTCCCAGATAAGACAGATCCTCCGCGAAACTGGAGAACGGTTCGCGTTCGCCCAATCGGGAAGCCACCGCGTATACCAATCTAATGCGTATCAGGCGGATAGCATCACTGGTGACACTCTCTGCGCCGGCGACACCGTGATACTCGTGGAGTGCGCGTTCGCGTCGCCACTGCCGGCATTCTCCACAGTGGTGATCGACCACCATCAGCCTGGATCACCAGGGTACGGATTGCCCGCACGACAGTTCTTGCCCGCGTCGTCGATCGGGCAAGTACTGGCCATGCTGGCGCGCATCGGCGAGACGCGCGAAGCGTGCCCGCTGAGCCAACTGGACTGGCCACACTATCAGGGCGACGTTCCGCGATTGGGTCGCGGCGATTTCTACTATCACACTGAGACCTATGGCTGGCAGCACGCCCCGCCTGACGAGCCGGCGCGGTGGTGGCTCGGCACATGGCCATGGCGGTCCCCCTGCTCCGCTGGGATCACAAGAACTAGTATCCCAGTAGAGATTGTTATTGCGGCTGCGGCAGACCATTGCCCTGATATTCGGTTGGCGACTGTCATGCCTGACCTCTGACAATGATTGACGATTGACCGCGCATACAGTGTGCGCGGTCCGAGTTTTCCGCGCAGCCTAGGCGGCGGCTGCGCGGGTGAATACGTGCCGCCGGGAGGTGAGATCATGACGCACATACGGATCATAGCAGATAGCACAGGGCAATATAGCCCTGCAATCTGTGACGGGGACGCATGCGACTGCGCATGCGAGAGGACGGACTACCACCCGCCCGACTGGTGGGTGGTCCGGGTATTGCCAACACGACCGACCAACGCCCTGCTGCCTGCGATCCGGCAGGCGCAGGAGATAGGCGAGCGCATGCGCCTGCCTGTCGTCGTGTGATCGTCCGAGTTTCCCGCGCAGCTCTGGCGGCGGCTGCGCGGGGTGAATACATGCCGCCGGGAGGATGAGACCATGGCACAATACCATGTGTGGCTGCCAGATTTCGAGACGATGATACTGGTGCGAGGCTCGGAGGATGACGCCGAGCAGGTGGCACGCCAGGAACTGCGCGAGCGGCTTGCGCTCGAACAGTTCGAGCTGACCGGCGCTGAGGTCAGCGCGGAATACTGCATGTTGCAGGCTGGCTCGCTGATCTCACGCGGCACGGTCACCGTGCCGCCAGCGGGAGGATGAGATGACGAAACCGATAGATGACAGGCAAGCGCAGTCAGACTAGCTGACTGCTGTCGTCCGAGTTTTCCGCGCAGCCTAGGCGGCGGTTGCGCGGGGGTGCATGTGCCGCCGGTACATAGGGAGGATGAGACGATGTTTTCCAGAGACAGCGACATGGTAGAGTACAAAACAGCAACAATGCTGGCGTCCGTCTACGAATCGGCTGCGCCGAAAATCGTGGACGCAATCAGAACAATCTACGAGGAAACCGAACGACTGCAAAAGGCGTTCGATTCATCCTATCGGTTCTCAATCAGGGTGTATTTCGACGGGAGACAATGGTACTCAGACGAAGCAACGGAAAGAGCGGAAAAATCCATGCGATGTGACGCATGGAGTGCCATCATCGAAAAACTGGGAATCCGCAATCTGATGTCGTCAGCACGAGTGCAACAGCTTGACGATGCGCTGCAAGGAAAATCGGACGAACAACTGCCGGAGATCACGGAGGATGCAATACTCGACGTGCTCGAAGGTATGATTGACTCAGCGGAAACATTCATGCAAGAGGCGATCCATGAAGAGTACGACTTCTGGAAGCCTAGCACAAACTACAAAAGAAACAGCGAGTTCCAGCTGCAACCCAGAATCATCAGGCCAAGCATGGTAGAACCTGGGTATTCCGGCGGATTCAGGATCAATTACATGAGAAGGCAGCACATCATCGCCCTGGACAACATCTTCCACCTGCTTGACGGAAAAGGGATGGTCAAGGGATACAGCGGACCGCTTGCAGACGAGATCGAAACATCAAAGGACGGGCGCGGGGAAACGGAGTATTTCCGGTTCCGATGTTGCAAAAACGGAAACCTGCATCTGGAGTTCAAACGCAAGGACCTGCTTGACAAATTCAACCAGATTGCAGGACGCAACCGGCTACCAAGTGCTGCATGCGCGTGAATGATGCGACACTGACACCGCGCAGCCTGGGCGGCGGGCTACGCGGGGGCACGTGTGCCGCCAGACTCATACCATACGGAGGATGATACCATGGTGAATTACGTAAAAGTCTACGAAGCGGCTGGAATATCGCCGGAAAAGGCAACGGCGAAACTGCGACGCGCGGCAGACATCGCGGCGAAAGCGATGGAACAAGTGCGGCTCGCAGCTGAAAAATGCCCAGATCCGCCGGAACAACCAGAGATACCGGAGCCACCGACAATGAGAATCGAAGGGGAACCATCCGGCGCCTGTATCACACTGGTCGATCGCCAGGTTGGAATGGTCGGCCGACTATTCCAAGGAGACGTAATCGGCACAAACCCATGGTGGTTTACAAAGCTCGCGCCGATTGATCTGCTCTCGCTGACAATCGAAACGGAGGCATGGGCGAATAAGGTGGTGGCAATCGCGAATGATTACCAAAGCCGCTGCGAACGGATCACCGCTGATCTCGTGGCAGATCCAGCACTGCATGCGCTTGTCGATGGCGTGGACGACAAAACCGGAGGATGAACCGAAAATGACCGATCATATCATCAGATGCTCGTCATGCTGGGACGAGCACAAGACGACGCCGACCAAGCGCGGACTGAGACTGCCTCGCGGGTGGAAACGGCACGGGGACGCCGTGCTGTGCCGCCAGTGCTGGCAGGCTCGCTACGTGCTACGCGCGATCACGATGCGTGTGGCAAAACCTCTCGACGCGACCTGGGCGGAGTTCCGCGCGGCGCTGCGTGACGCTTGGTCGGATCAAACGCGGCTCTGGAACTGGCTGGTGGATGAGCTGTACGCTCGCGATGTGCGGCGTGAGCCCGGCATGGAAAAACTGCCGCCAATGCCGACGATCTACCTGTACCCCGAAGCACGCGAGCGGTTCCCGGCAATCTCGTCTGTCACCGTGGCAGCGACCGAACAGCAAGCAAAGCTGAAATGGAAAGCCAGACGCTACAAGGTGTTATGGCTTTCCGATGAGCACCTGCCGCGGGCAAAATATCCGGCGCCCGTTCCGATACCGGCTGCCAACTGGTCACTCGAAATCACGGACGACGATCGGCGAGACCTGATCGTGTCAGTCCCCCTGGCAGGGCAACGGTGGCGCCTGCGCCTCGTCGCAGGTCCGCGGTACAAACGCCAGCGTCGATCGCTCGAGGCAATCGCCCGCGGTGATGCGATACCCGCCGAGCTATCCATCTACCGACGACGTGCCGGCGGACCGGATCGGTCTGGACGCAATGGGCAACAGTCCAGCCGACAGATCACCGAACGCGATGCAGGCGGACAGCGGGCGCTCTGGGAGGTGGTCGTGAAGATCGTCGCGTGGCTACCGCGGCGAGATGAACAAAAACGGCATGGGACGTTGTTTGTAAAGACAGATAGTGATAGTCTGTTGGTCGCATTGAACGAGAAGGACGAACGCCTCTGGATCGAGCACGCGGACCACATCCGCAGAATCCGAGGCGCCATCCTGCACCACACGCGGCGACTGAACCGATTCTCCGATGACACCAAAGCCGAGCAACGACCAGTGCCGAGATTCGCCAGCCGGCGCATCGCGATGGTCGGCAAGCAACACAGGCGGATGCGCAGCTGGATCTCAGAGATTGCGGCACACGTGGTCGGCTATGCGGACCGCCGGCGGTTCGCCGAAATCGCCTACGATGACAGGGACCGGCGGTTCGTCAATTCATTCCCCTGGGACCAGCTGCGTCAGGCGATCATCAACGCAGCCGAGCCCAAGGGGATCTCGGTACGCCTCGTCGGTGCGAGCGTTGACGAGGCGCAGAAAACCTCGGAACCGCTCGCAGAGGAGGACAACCAATGAACCACACAATTCCGCCACCGCTAGGCGGAGCGCGATCAACGGTGGGCATGCTTGCCAGCCCAGCCGCTCGCGGAATGCGCCAAAAACTAAGCCGGGAGAAAGCTTTATGCTGGCGCCCCGGCAGCGGAC
>JALUUK010000111.1 GCA_027021395.1 Acidobacteriota bacterium | reverse complement strand
AGATCGAGCCACAGTTTATCATGTCCGCAAGAGCGTACGCATCCGCGGAAGGCATTCGGCGCGGAATAAAGCTCGTTTTCATGGACGTTAGTTCTTCGACGAACTGGAGAACGATGATCGCGTCTCTCGTGGCCGACGCTCCGTGTGGAAACAAGGTACCTGTGCTCTCAACATCGATCCCTCTCCACGCCGCACTATGTGCCGTGCTGAACTCCTTTGCATTCGACTATCAATTGCGAAACCGATTCTCTGGCCTCAGCTTGAACTACTTCATCATAGAAGAGGCTGCGCTTCCAACACCGGCAAGCGAGAACGCTTGGCGACTTATCGATGGGCGGTCGCGCTTTGCTCTTTCGCTGCATCGCAACTTCATGCCTTGGGCACACCCGACCACTCACAGCTCTCGGTTCGCTGCTCTGGAGCGAGAGCGACTGCGTATCCGCGTTGGACTCGATTCGGTACTGGTAGCGCAATTCGGATGCGTGCAGTCGGATCTTGCACACATACTGGCTCAGTGCGATCTTCCCAGTACTCAACGCCAAGTGGCGGCAGCCCGAGGCGTGCTCAATCCCAAAGGCTTCTGGCGCGTCGACAAGGACAAGGACCCGGAGCTCCGCCACACCGTCCTAACGCTGATCGCCTTCCACGACCTCGAAGAGAAGATTCGCGCCGCGGGCGGCGACCGCGAGAAGGGCATCGAGGCCTTCCTCGCCCAGAACCACGGCGAGGGCTGGATGCTCCCCGAGACCCTGCGCCTCGCCGACTACGGCCTCGGCCACGACGAGCGCGCGAAACACCCCCAGCCCGTCGCCTCCCGCCTCGGCCCCCGCTTCTACGACTGGCAGCTCACCCAGACCCCCGAGGAGTCCTGGCGCGAATGCCACGTTCACGCCCGCAACCTCCTTGGCGAAGCTAACTACCGCAGACTCCTCTCCGAGATCGAGGCCGGCGGCGAGAGGGAGCCGGCGCGAAGAGTGGCCGAACCGAAGGGAGACTACGGGAGCGATGACCCGCAGCAGCGTCTCTTTGACTGACAAATGCGGAATCGCGACCCGCAAAGACAGGTGGCGAAATGGTCGATAGCCGGCGGAAGAGCCTCCCCGTTCAGCCTCTCACCGTATTTCTCATGAAGACGGGGATCGCGGACTATGAGGATACGCTCGAGGATGCCGGGCCCCTGACGAAACACGCCATCAAGAGTTCGATGGGCTTCCCGGGAGCCCTCTACCTCGCACCACAGCGACGCGCCGTGCCCAAGTGGCTCGAGTTTCTCCAAGACGGTGCGAAGGGGAGCATCGAAGAGCGCTTCAACGCCAGCACCAGCGCGGTCCTGTTTGTTCGCGCCGCGCGACGCATCTTCGCTTTCGTTTTCGGCTACGGCCGGTCGCTGCTCGATCCACGGAGGATCGAGCGATCGTTCGGCCTTCGTGTTGTCATCAATGCCGTCGACCAGAACGGACTGACGAGTGTCGACACGAAAACGGTCCAGGAACTGACGGTTCACACGCGCAGACAGACGAGCCGCAGATCCGGGCTTTCCGACTTCGGCGTCGACAAGGAAGAAGACATCCTGGGCGCCGTCGCCGGCGTTCCGCGTGATGAGAAGCTGGGCAAGCGCATCTCTGGCCTCGACGCGCTCCGCATGTCGGTACCCATCGTCTTTCGGAACCTCGGAGGGTTGTGCCGAAACCTGCTTCGGATCTATCGCAGCGCAGATTACCGCAAGCAGGGCTTCGAGTTCGTCGACCATGTGCGGAGTGTGAGTGACCCAACCCTGAAAGAAGCACTCGATTGCAGGCTGCTCAAGGCGCTCGTGGAGAAGAACCTCGACAGCATCCACCTGGCACCTCCGGGAATCGTCGACTGGGAGATGGTCGAAGGATTCAGCTTCGTCAGGAAGGCGGACGCAGACCCGGATCTTCGCTTGAGTTCGTTCTTCGAACAGATCCTGCGCCCGGATGACCTCAAGATTGACCGCATCAAGCGGCAGCGGGTGTTCGTCCACCTCAGCGGTACTACCGAGCCGATCGCTCAGTGGACCTTCTACCGAACCCTCGTGGCGGAGTTCGAGTGCCGCAGCCGCCGATACGTTCTCTCTGGGGGTGAGTGGTATGAGATCGATCCGATGTTCGCAGACGCGATCCGGAGGAAAGTCCAGAGCATGCGGCCGGCACGGCTTGGACTACCCCCAGCGCGACCGGGCGAGGCAGAGGGGGCCTACAACAAGCGGACGTCCAAGCGACGAGGCATGTATTACCTCGATCGAAAGTTCGCGCGGGTCGATGGCGACCCGATCGAGTTCTGTGACCTCTATAGCAGCAAGCGGATATTCGTCCATGTCAAGCGCTGGAGGGCGTCGTCGACACTCAGCCACCTCTTCGCACAGGGGCGGGTTTCTGCGGAAGCGTTCTTGTTCGACGCGGCCTTCCGGCGCGAAGCGCGAGAACACCTGAAGAGACTTGCACCCTCCTTGGCTGTTCACGTGCCGAAGGGGCGGCCGGACCCAAGCGGATACACGGTAGCGTTCGCCATCATCAAGGAAGGGGGCCGCGGGTGGAAGCGATCTCTGCCTTTCTTCAGCCAGCTCCAGCTCGCCCGCACGACCGAGGCGCTGCGCCGATTGGGGTTTGAAGTACGGCTGGAGCAAATCGGCGTGAAGAAAACCAGGTAGCTGTTTCGACGGCCCGCGATCTATGCGCCGGGAAGGAAGGGACCAGGGCGATGGTGCTGAGACTCTGGAGAAAGAGTCGGCAGGCCTCTGAGATTGACTCGGTTCGCGGTCATCAGCCTTCGAGATCCTGCCTCAGCTCTGCTTCATGCTCTTCTCTGCCTGCCTCCGCACGGTACGTTCTGGCTATGCGCCTCAGCATGGCCGCCGTCCGAGGCCAGGTGTTCGCCACCTTCTCCGCGTCCCGCTCGTAGCCCGTCGCGATCGCACTCTCCTGTGTGCCACCCTCGTACGGGCTCTTGGTTACCACGCCGCGACTGTTGTAGCGGCCAATCTCGATGCCGCGCTCGAGTTCGGTGTTGGCCACGTCCTCGATCAGATCCCGCACGGCCGGATGCGGCCACGCGCCGTCGGGACCTGCTGGCGCGCCGCTCAGCATCTTGCTGATCATCTGATCCCCGATCTTCCCCCCACCGCTCTCTCGCAGCAGTTCGCGGGCACGCGTGACCCATGTCTTGAGCTCCTCGGCAACGACCGTGCCGTCGCCCCGATCCCCGGGGATGGTGCGCCAGGAGTCGAGCAACTCGAAAGCGTGGCGCGCTCTCGCTACATCCTCCTCGGAGAGGTCTCCTGGTTCCTCCCCTTCGGCGCGGTACACCAGCCCCACGAGCTCGGCGAAGAACTCCGGCCTCTCGGACAGCTCTTCGTACAGCACCTTGGGCCGCCGATCACGGCGTAGCAACGGCAGGAGGACCCATTCAAGCCGAGCGACTCGACTTCGGTCGATCTCTGGAGCGCCCTGTAGCGCCCCAAGAAGCTCTCCAATCTCGTACACGAGCGAGGCGTCGATTGCCCGAGCTTCCAGCGCAGCGTCGACGAGGCCCTCCAGGGCTTCCGCTACGAGCGCCGCCGGCACATCGCGAACGCGATGTGCGAGCAGAGCCACGGCCGAACAAGGGGATCCATGATCGAGAAAGCTACGGGCCGCTCGTTGCACATCGGCTTCGCCTATTCCGAACGGATGGATTCGGCGCCAGTAGCAACGTGCCGTATCCGGTCCGAGCGACTCGACCACGTCCCAAGTGCGTGCATCCGGCGGCAGGCAGGCGAGCAACTCGGCCCGTTGGTCAGAGGT
>JALUUK010000110.1 GCA_027021395.1 Acidobacteriota bacterium | reverse complement strand
TGCTTGAATCGTTGCGAAGGGGCTGCGGATCCTCAAGGCCAATTGCGTTTGAGCGAATGCTTTTCGTGCATGAATTGCATCGATGACTGCCCGGAAGACGCTCTTTCATTCACCATGGTCAACCTCGATACCAAACAAGTGGTGCCGGCCCCCGACATAGGAAAGCGCAAGCTCGTTTTTTCGGCGCTGACCGGGCTCGCTGCGGTTCCTCTTTTGCGGGCCCACGGGGTCAACAGCCACGACAATTTCTCCGAAAAGTTGATCCGGCCGCCGGGATCCGTCGAAGAAGGTGAGTTCCTCGAACGCTGCATCAAATGCGATCAGTGTATCAACGCCTGTCCGACCAACGTTCTGCAACCGGCGACCTTCGAAGAAGGCGGCATCGAGAGTCTTTGGACTCCGGTGATGAATTTCAACATCGGCCATTGCCAGTACAAGTGCACGCTCTGCTCGGTCGTTTGCCCGACGGGAGCCATCCGAGAGATCACGGTCGAGGAGAAGCTTGGAAAAGGGGAGTTCACGGAGCAAGGTCCCATTCGCCTAGGGACTGCGTTTTATGATTTCGGCCGGTGCTTGCCGCATGCGATGCAGATTCCCTGCGTCGTCTGTGAGGAAGTATGCCCGGTCTCGCCCAAGGCGATTCAGACCGAAGACGAAGAAATCAAGGATGTTTTCGGTAATATCGTCGTACTCAACAAGCCGTTCATCGTCCCGGACCTGTGCATCGGCTGTGGAATCTGCCAAACTGAATGTCCGGTGACAGACTCCCGAGCGGTCTATGTAACACCGGTCGGAGAGACCCGTTCGGAAGACAGACGACTCTTGCTGAAGAGTCGAGCCAGCGAAGGAGTGTGAAACATGTCCGATCGCAAGACCAGCAGAAGGGGATTTCTCAAGAAAGCCGCATTGACCGGCGCAGGCCTCGGCGCGCTTCAAGGTGCTCCTCTTGCGGGTGTCACACCCCAGGCGAAGGCGGCCGCGGATTCCGGGGCTTCGGCTTCAACCAAGCCTCATGCCAAGGTGCCGCGCAAACCCCTTGGGACGACCGGTGAAGAGATTCCGATTCTCGTGCTCGGCTGCGCCCAGAAATTCGATCCGAAATACGACAAGATTCTGCATCGTTGTTTTCGCGCCGGAGTCGACTATCTCGATACGGCCTTGGTTTATGCCGATGGAATGTCTCACAAGACGATCGCCCCTTTCATCAAGCAAATCGGCGACCGAAAGAAGCTTTGGATCACCTCCAAGGGCCCCGGTAGGCAAGGCACCGTCGAGTCGTTCGAGTCGGAATTCGAGCAGTGCCTCAGCGGGCTCGAAATCGACTATCTCGACCTCTTCTTCATGCACGCGCTCGACAATACGCGCTTTCTCGACCCCGAGTTCATCAAGATGGGCGAGAGAATGCGAAAAAGCGGCAAGACCCGATTTTTCGGCTTCTCCTGCCACGGCGACAAGGTGGTCGACTTGATGAACAAGGCCGTCAAGGTCGGCGGGATCGATGCCATCATGTTCCGCTACAGTTTCGCCCGCTACGGTGACTTGGCTCTCAACAAGGCCATCGATGCCTGCAAAGAAGCGGGTATCGGTCTGATTGCAATGAAAACTCAAGAATCGGTTCCGGATGATCTCGAAGCCGTGGCCGGCTTCAAGTCGAAGGATTTCACGCTTGGTCAAGCCAAGCTGAAGGCCGTCTGGGCCGATGAGCGCATCGACTCCGCCGTTTCACATATCGACAACACGAAGAAGCTGAAGGAAAACGTCGATGCCGCCAGATCGCCGGTGCAGCTCTCGATGGAGGATTTCCAGCAACTTCAATCCATCGCCCGCGCCACCGCCCACTACAGCTGCACCGGCTGTTCGCGCCATTGCGAGCCGAAAGTCGATGGCGAGGTGAACATCGCCGACACGATGCGCTTCCTGATGTATCACGAATCCTACGGGGAATCCGAAAAGGCACGAGCCTTCTATCGCGCTCTACCTCCCGCCCAACGGGCGATCGATGGGCTCGATTTCACCGCGGCGAGCGCCGCCTGTCCGCAGGGCATCGACATTGCGGCTCGACTGAACCAAGCCCGCAAGTTTCTTGGCTGAGCGGGGATCACATCCTAGCGACGGCTTTTCGACTCGAGGAGCGACCATGGCTAAGCGCATCGATTGGTACTACCATCGCAACGGCTGAACGAGCTGCAAGAGAGCGCAGGAGTTTCTTGCGCACGTAGATCATTCCGTCGGAGAGCGGGTCATTGCCAACAAGGTCAAGCTCGGTCCGGACGATGCTCTTGAAGTCGCCGCACGCGCTTCGAGGATCGTCGTGGCCAAGGGCAAGAAGGCATTGGTTTTCGACATGAAAAAGGATCCACCGGAAGACGAGGACCTGTTGGCCGCAATACTCGGCCCTTCCGGTCGACTACGTGCTCCGACGATACTGAAGGGCAAGACACTGCTCGTCGGCTTCCATGACGAAGCGTATTCGGAGGTTTTCAGCTAGGAGCACCGCCCAATGTCGATGATCGACCCGCATTCCTACACGGATCCCGACCAGGGAAGCTTGAAGCATCTCGAGCTGGATCTCGCCGTAGATTTCCGAAGCAAACGACTCGAGGGTACGGCGAGCTTGCATTTTCGGGACGCATCGTCGGGCGACTTGCACCTCGACACGCGGGACTTGGTGATCCTTGACGTGTCCGACGCCGACGGAGCGAAGCTCGATTGGACTCTCGCTGAAGAAGCCGGGTTCATGGGTTCCAAACTGACGATCCACCGTGCCGTCACCACCGACAAGATCGTGATCGAATACCAAACTTCGCCCGAGGCTTCGGCGCTGCAGTGGCTCGAGCCCCAACACACTGCCGGCGGAACCCATCCTTATCTCTTCAGCCAATGTCAGCCGATCCATGCGCGATCCATGGCGCCGCTTCAAGACAGCCCTCGCATTCGTTTTTCGTATGACGCCAGGATCACCGTGGATGAAGCGCTGACCCCGGTCATGTCCGCTGCACCCGGCGAGAAAGTCACCGGAACGAAAGCGGGTGCCGCGAGCTTCCACTTCACGATGCCGCAACCGATACCCTCCTATCTGCTGGCGATCGCCGTCGGCCGTTTGGAGTCTCGTGATCTCGGGCCTCGCTCTCGGGTCTACGCAGAACCGGAGATGCTCGAAGCCGCCGCCTGGGAGTTCGCCGATATCGACAAGATGCTGTTGGCGGCGGAGAAGCTCTTCGGACCCTACCGTTGGGATCGTTTCGATTTCATCGTCATGCCGCCGGCCTTTCCCTACGGAGGGATGGAAAACCCCCGACTGACCTTCCTTACACCGACCCTGATAGCCGGAGACCGCTCGCTGGTCAATGTGCTCGCCCACGAGTTGGCGCATTCTTGGACCGGCAATTTGGTGACCAACGCCACGATGAACGACTTCTGGCTCAACGAAGGGTTCACGGTGTGGGCTGAACGCCGCATTATTGAGGCTCTGGAAGGGGAAGAAGCCGTCGCTCTCGCTGCCGCGATCGGCCGGCACGGGCTTGATCAAGCCATCGAACATTTCGGCATCGACTCTCCCCACACGCGTCTCGAAACCGATCTTTCCGGACTCGATCCGGACGAGATCTATTCCCTCGTCCCGTACGAGAAAGGCTGTCTATTCGTTCAACTCGTCGAGAAAACCGTCGGGCGCGAGGCGATGGACACCTTCCTGCGCGACTATATGGAGAGGTTTGCCTTCACTTCGCTTACGACCGCAGAGTTCGAAGAGTATTTCTACGCGTACTTTCCGAAGATTCGTGAATCCATCGATACCGCAGCTTGGATTCACGGCACCGGTATCCCGTCC
>JALUUK010000109.1 GCA_027021395.1 Acidobacteriota bacterium | reverse complement strand
TGGGAAAACCGTTGCGATTCGAGGTCTCGTCACCAAGGTCAACCCCTCCATCATGGGGAAGAACTGGATTCATTTGATGGATGGTTCGGGTCGAGCGGGCACGAATGAACTCACCCTCACGACGAAGGAGGAGATCAAGCCGGGAGCCCGCATCCTGGTACGCGGAGCGCTCGGCACCAACGTCGACCTCGGCGCCGGCTACGTCTTCGACGTGCTCCTCGAAGAGCCCTCCATCAAAGTCGAGCAAGATCCCGCCGACCCGCCCCGGTGATCCACACCTAGAAAGAAAGCCTGTCGGCGCGACAGCAAGACGCGCTCGGCAGAGGTGCGAGAGGCGTGCGACCTATTTTTTCTTCCCGAATTCTTCCTTGACGAAACGGGCGACCATCTCGATTTCTTCCGGAGTCAGCTTCGTCTCGAGGGGCTTCATCTTGTACTTGCCCTCACCCCGGCCTTCCTTGATGATTTCCACGATCTGCTCCACCGTTATCTTGGCTTGCCACTCGGGATCATTGAAACTCGCAGACTCTCCGCCCCGCTTCTTCGGAACACCATCCTTGCCGTGGCAGACGGAACATTTTTTCTGGTAGAGCAGTTTCGCGACGGCGAGATCGCCATCTGCCGAACTCGTCGAGACGGCAATTGTCGCGCTCAATACCATTGCACCAAAGACCACCATGATCTTACGCATGTCTCGTCGCTCCTATCGCCGCTAGCGTGGCGGCAAACCGTCCCCTGTTGTCTCGTTTCGACTAACCTCGTGCGCCCATCGAAGGCCGCATCGTCGAGGTTCTTTGCGTCCTACGACGTTCGTATTGTGATCCGCACCGGCCTTCTGCGCCACACGCTGCCCGCTCCTTCCGCTCGCCGCAACGAGGGCGGGAAGGGGCGCAAACATAACTCCAATCATTGCGAGTGTATTTCGCTCTTTGCCGGTATATTTGCTCTAAGGGGGGGATTCAGCGCCATCTAAAATATCTCAAGGAGGCCCTCGTGTTCAGGACTACGTTCTTGGGTGCGCTCGCGGCTCTGCTCGTAGTGGTCGGCGCACTCGCCGGTGAAACCATCGTCGGCTCGAAGCATGATTTCTCCAACGCATCTTGGAACCCGGGTGCGGAACTCTGTCGAGTCTGCCACATCCCGCATGATCACGGCCGGCAGACGGGGGAGATCGGACTCTTGTGGAACCATGCGTTACCGGAGCATGCCTATGTGATGTATTCCTCGGGGACCATCGATGGTCCCACAGAACCTTCCCCGGTCGGAGTCTCGAAGATGTGCCTCTCCTGCCACGATGGAACCGTTGCCGTCGATCGCTTCGACGGGCAGATGGGAACGCTCTTCATTCAAGACATCGCCCCCAATGCCCGTGTTCCCAATCTTCCCGGAGCACCCGGCAGTGACCTCCGGGCGACGCACCCGATCAGTATTCGCTGGGTGCACGATGAAGGGAACTCGCCGAAGGATTGCAACAAGTGCCATGACATGCACGGCGGCCCCGGCTTGCAACGTCGAGAAATCCCGTTTTTCGAAGGGCGGGTCGAATGCGCAACCTGCCACGACGTACACGACTCCCTCACGGAAAACCTTCCCTACCTTCTACGGAAATCGATGGAAAGGTCCGCACTCTGCTATCACTGTCACGAGAAATAGGCCATCGAAGGTCGTCTCCGGCATCAAAGATCGTGGCAACTCAGGCATAGTCGGCCGTGCTCGACCGGTGCCACGAGCAATGACTTCTCTTCTGCAAAGATTCGGTGACAGGAGGCGCAGCCGACGCGACCGTCGAAGAGCCGTGCGGTCTCTTGCGATGCGTCCCATCCGCCCCCGAAATGATCGTGCCGGGAGCTCTTCCCCACACCTCGACCTCCCAGCCTAGGCCGGTCGGCACGCACCGCTTCCGCAGATGCATCTTGTTCGTGGCAGACCACACACAGACTCGAGATGAGATCTCTGCCGTCGATATGGCCTTCGCCAAGTCGACCCGCGAGAATCTTGCCGCCGTGGACCGTATCCATGTAGCGGGCATGCGGCCGGTCGCGGCGCCCTGCCCGGTTTTCGTGGCAGCGCGCGCACAAGGCGTCCGGAGCATCACGCAAGTAGAACCTCGCACCAGCATCCTCCACGACGCCGTGCCCGTGCGGAAGATGACAGGTCTGACAAGTGATGCGGCCGTCTTCTAGAGGCAGGCCGGAAGCACCTCCGGGAATTCGACCGGCGAGCTTCACTCCCAAGGGATGCTCGGCGAGTCCGCCGGCATCTCGTTGATGGCATTCCATGCACGAAGAAGAGTCGCGGGACACCGCCTTCGTAGAGAAAATGCTCGCGGAAACCGCGACGAGTGCCGACGTGAGTGCAACGGCGCGCGCAATCGACCCAAGAAATGAATGAACGGCGCAGCCGCCGCCCTTCGAGGTGCTTCCCATTGGGACCCCTGCTTGCAGGATCCCCCGCAGAGCGAACGCGCCCCGAAATCGGCGCGTCCATCGTTTGCAAGCTAGGGCCCTCGGAAACGACGGTCAATGCGGCGAATGCCGCATGGAGATCAATCACTTCCCCGAGCGTTCAGGGCTGTCCGGCAGCGCTTCTTCCGGAATCTCCTTTTGATAGCCGCGCACTTCGTGACAAGCCGTAGTACACGTCCCACCGGTCTCGGTCACGGTGAAGCCGATCGGAAGATCCCACTTGCCGAACGGCACCGTCTTCCGGGTCAAGTGCGGCCCGCCACCATGAGGAGAGTGGCAGAAGGTACAGCGCCGACTCTTCTCGCGAGCCACATGCACACGATGAAGATTGGTTTCGAGATCTCGAAACCCGGTCGAGGATGCGTCTTCTCCAAGGACCTCGCTTTCTTCATGGCACTGAAAGCAAAGCTCGTATGCTCCTTCGTATCCTTCGGCGTAGGCGCGAGCGGGGTAGGTGTCGTTGAAGAGGCGCTCGGAATCGGATGCATGGGCTCCGTGACATGAATCGCAACCGTAGTCTACCGCCTCGTGAACGACCTCGGCCTCGTCGAGCACTTTCTTGATGTTGAGCACTGCCCGGCGTCCGTCGCCGCGATCTTGAGGCCGGCCGTGGCACTGCCAACACAGAGCCGGAGACTCCTCCCGCAGCAGCGACGCATGCTCTGAGCGATGCGGATCGTGGCAGGCCGTACAGCGCCCCTCTGCCACGGGTCCGTGGACGTATCCCCCCAAATCCGCAGGATCATCGTGACAGGCAAGGCAAACATCGCCGATGGGATCCATCATTTCGAAGCGATGTTCGTTTGCGCTGTTCTCGTGACAGACGTCGCAGCTTTCTTCCGCAACCACCTCATGCACGACCTTCCCTCGGCTCAAGTCACTGTGGCATCCCGCCGCCAAGCAAGAACCGGAAACGACGTCCGGCGGCTCGGCGTCGGACTGGGCATAGGCCGCACGATCAACCGCCAAGAGCAGCAGACAAGGAACGACGCCCGCGATGACCGAGGAGGAGAGCACTCGATGGATTCGACCTCTAGTGTCCGTATCTTTCTGCATCGTGTTTCTCGCCATGACAAAGAAGGGTGCAGGTCCCCCGGCGATTGCCGAGATCCTCGAACTCGATCACCCCGTTGTAGGGATACACGACCCGCGTATCGAAGGAGATGAGATGGCTGTTATTCGCCGACGTCCCCATACCGGCGGAGACTCCGTGCGGATCGTGACAGACGGAGCAGGAAACATCTTCACGAAGAACATGCTTCCTGTGCTCTCTGAAGCCGGACTGCATCTTGCTGAAGAGAACATCTCGACTATGGCATTCGTAGCAAAGCGCGTAGACCTCCGGACTCTCGATCACCGGATCGTCGGTTTCGTAC
>JALUUK010000108.1 GCA_027021395.1 Acidobacteriota bacterium | reverse complement strand
TGGCACCAGTACCTGGCGCCATTCGTTGATGTAGAATACACCGCCATATCCCCCGGCTTCCTTCTTGACGCTGTTCACCATCTTGACGAGTTCGTCGTGTTCGGTAGTTGCCAGAAATACCTTTTCCCTGTGGCCGACTTCATAGACAAGCGACACGACGAGTTTATTGTTTCTCGTCCGGATAGCGTACTTCGCATCCTTCGAAACGACCTTTGGGCAATTGCCTGGAAACTTCGAGAAGCTCACTGTGGACCTCCGGTGCCCAGTTGGGCGACTTCAACGGTTTAGAAGATTTTGAATCTTGGCGAGAAGTTCGTTAAGACCAACATCTTGCGTTCGACTAGTCTGGTGTTTAGAGGATATTGAACCGCCGGCGCCACGGCGAGGGTCTTCGCGCAGCGTCTTTGCAAGGTTATAGACTTGCCGAGCGAGGGACAGTAAGCGGCGACGGTCTAGATGGACTCCGCTGTGTTTTCGAGTGGGGCCGTGCGTCAGCGTTCGGTCGTTTCGTACGGTCCGCGGTGAATCGTTCTCATCAAGCTCGGCGAGGAGCTCCAGCAGGTCGACGGCCTCGCGGATGGCGGCAAGGTTGAGGTTGGTAGTCGTGGGGAGTTCGGGTGAGAACCAGTTGTCGTAATCGATCCGTCCGACGTAAACAGCCTGCCAGGCCTCCTCGTCGATGAACCGGCGATCGGGTGGTTTCTTGGTAAGAACAACTCCGAATGGGTTCACGATGAATCGAACGGGACCCCACCGGCGGACGGAGCGAAGGGAGGCAATGAGATCGCGGTCCTGCGCTTCTGGACGGAGGATGCGGTCTCCGGCGGGACCGCGGTGAGTGAAGTATATGCGGTCCCCTTTGGAGAGGCGATAAGGCACGCCGACGTAAGGAAGGTCCCACGGATCGCCACACTCGAGTCCGTCGTCATCGTTCAACGAATGCGTCTGGAACGAGGTATCGGGATCGGTGAGCACCCATTCGCCTTGCAGAACGCCGGCGAAGTACCGGCGGCCGTCCCCGGAACCGCACGGGACCAGTACCTGGCCCCACTCATTGATGAGGAAAGAGCCGCCTTCTTGCCCGCCGTAGCGGCGCTGTAGCGCTCCAACAGTGTCGGCAAGCTTCCGGATGGCAGGATCCTCGGCGAACCAATACTCGAGCGTGTGTCCGTCAACCGTGCGCAACGCAAGTGGCCAGAACCGCTCCATGCGGGAGTTGTATCGCAGATGGAAAGCGGACTGGTCTCCCGGAATGCGGTCGTATCGGCCCAGCCACTGCGATCCACGAGATGGATGAAACGTCGGTCGCATTGCCGGCTCCCTCTAATCAGGAAATTCTAGCCCCTTTATCAAGTGGGCGAGGAACCTCAGCTCACCCTCCTTCCTGTACACCGCGTCCAGCCGTGAATTCAACTCGAGGCGGGTCACAAGCTCGCCGCGTTTCCTCAGTTCGCTCCAGGCTGCAAGCAACGTCTCGGCGTCCCGACCCTTATCTGGGTCTGAAGCTTCTGCGCCGACCAGCGCAAACACCTCTCCTCCTCGGATCTTCTTGGCAATCACACCGCCACGCTTCTGACGGAACTGCAATTCTTCCACGGGTGGCGCTGGCCGGAATGGGTATCGGACTCCGGGTTTCGCTGTGCGCAGCCAGATCTGGTAATCGATGTCAGGGCTGTCAATCTCCTGCTCGGGACGAAGGGGCCCGTCCAGTGCCATCACGAACCGGGTCACCCAGTCGTCGCCCTCAGGAACCCTGACCAAACAGTAGTGCTTCCGCGGCGTGACGTAGAAACGCCCGGCCCGGCCGAGAACTTTGCGGACGGCCTTGTAGACCGGGCCAGCATTGGCGACGAACCGGCCTTCTGCATCACGGATATTCCCTTGGGTGTCGCAAGAGTATACGTCTCCTTCCAGACGCCCCGGATAGATGTCCCCCGGCTTGAGCCGGGAGACATCCACTTCCGTGTCAGTTGGCAGGCACTCCCTCGGCGGACCAGGCTGGCGCTCAGGCTCCTCGGGAGGCAACCACTGGTAGTACTCATTCCGCTCCGCCCCGGTAACGCGCGCCCAATCCTCGCGGGCGTAAATCAGCTCATCAGTCGTGCCACGAACGTACAGGATGTGAACGACCGGCGTCTTCTCTTCGCCGCTCGCAGCCCGGTGGCGCCGGAGGACACGCCCCATGCTCTGGATCCGCTGGCGCACCGACGTGGAAGACGCCACGATGATCCCCACGTCCACTGCTGGAACATTGAATCCCTCGATGAGCGACTTCGCGGAAACGATCACCCGTGCAATCCCCCGGCGGAACAGATCCAGCCCAGCGTTTCGGAGTTCTTGCGGCAGCTTGCTATGCTCGAGCACCGCCGGAAAGCCAGCCTCCCTGAGCCGCAGAAACAGTTCATTGACAGCTTCGATGTTCTCATGGAACAGGATGGCCATGGTCTCGGGATTTTCCCGGAATTCTTGATCGAGCAATCTGCGCACTGCTTCAAAACGAGCCTCCGCCCGGTACAGCAGGTCTTTTCGCTCGCTTGTGGCAGAGAGAAAACGAGCGGCAAGCGACCCGAGGTCTGACGAACCGCGCTGCGAAACTCTTTGAACCCAACGGAAGAACCCCCCGCCACGCGCGGCGTTTGCCGGCGCCCGCTCCTGCAATTCAGATCGGGTGTCGGAGATCGTCCGTGAAAGGCTCTCGTACCGTCCCCGCTCCTTTCGAGTGAGTTGCAATCCGTAGTGGCGAATGGAGTACCGGGGGACGATGCCCAGTTCGAGCGCCCGAGCCAACGTGAGTTCGTAGATCACGTCTCCCAGTTCCTTGCCCAGCAGCGACTCTCCGTAACCGCTCGTTGCCTCGTTGTCCGCTCCGAGATCGTCCCGTTCCGGGGTGGCTGACAGCCCTAAAGAAAAGGCCCGTGGGGTCGTCAGCACACGGGACATCAGCGGAGCACCGGCGCGGTGACACTCGTCGGCGACCAACAGCAAGCGATCCCCGAGTCCCTGTTCTTGGACCATTTTCGGCAGCTTGCTCTGGGCCGAATCGAGGACGGCGAGGAGGAATCGTCGGTCCTCGGCAAAAGAGTCCTGGAAGCCACCGCCCAGACGCCCGACCGCCGAAACCGGCAGGTTGGATTTCCCGACAATCTCGTCGTACCACTGGTTCATCAACACGATCGTGGGAACTACGACGGCGACGCGAAGTTCGGGGCAGTACTCGTTGTGCAGCTTCTCGGCAATCGCCAAAGCGAGGATGGTTTTCCCGGCCCCGGTGACAACCTTTACCGTTCCCCTCCTTCCATGCGCGAACCAGGCGTCCCGGCACTCCACCTGCCACTGGGAAAGCGTGATGCCCGGGGTGAGGCGCCACGGTTCGGAGAGATTGGCGATCTTCGGGACCGCCGGCGGCTTGTCGCCTTCGGCGGAGGCAGGTTCCTCGGGCACGTTGGCCGCGAGCCACTCCAGGAGGCGCAGCTGATGAAGCAGAAGCCGCTGTTCGTCCGTGAGGATCGGCGTCAGTCGGTCATCGGTGCCCCGGTCGCCCATGCGTCCCTTCCTACGCCCCACTCTGGTTGGCGGATATCGTACCCACCATTCTTGCTGTTTCGTCACTCGTACTCAACCAGAGCGGCCATTGGAAAAACCACTTGAACCGCTTGAACCGCGCCGGTTGTCTGGGAGACGGCGCCATTACGTGACACCAGCTTCGGTGCGCAGAAGTTGTTGATGTCGATGATACATCGCCGCCGATTCAGCCGGCCGCACGTGGTCCACCGGACTTGAGCAACCGGCGGTGGTTGAACCAATCCACCGGCGCCGCCGCGCCACCCCGGCGGCGGCTTCAAACGATTTCCAGAC
>JALUUK010000107.1 GCA_027021395.1 Acidobacteriota bacterium | reverse complement strand
GCGATGCACGACGGCATTGAGTTGCCGAGCAGAAGCCAAGTCATGCCCGAAAGGCTTCTCAACCACTAATCGCGTCCAGCCGGGGCTCTGATTGAGTCCGGCTTTTCCTAGGCCTTCAATGGTCGGCGGGAAGGCGCCCGGCGGCAAAGCGAGATAGATGATCCTGTTGCCGGGAAGATTCGCGACCCTCTCCACTTCCTCGATGCGCTCTCCAAGCGCAAGAAAATCCTCTTCGCGAGCTTGTCCGATGACTTGGTAGTGGATATTCCGGTCGCACCAACCAGAACGGATATCTTCCTTCGGCACTCCCGCCTCTTCGAGAGCCTGCCTACATCGCTGTCGGAAAGCGTAGTCGTCGTATTCCTCCGAACGCGCTACGGCGAGAACGTGACATTGCCCCTCTTCGTAAAGCCCACTGCTGACCATGTTGTGAATCGCCGGAAGAAGCTTTCGAGAGAAAAGATCGCCGGTCCCACCAAAGACGACAAATAGGTGAGCCTGAGTCTCTGGAACTGCCATCACTCTTTCCCCGTTTTCACCGTATGGCCACCGAATTGGTTGCGCATCATGGCCAATATCTTGTCGGCGTAGCACCCTTCCTCGCGAGATCGGAATCGCCGCATCAGCGAATGGGTAATGACCGGCGCTGACACGTCGAGATCTATCGCCTCGAAAACCGTCCAGCGCCCTTCGCCGGAGTCGGAAACATACGCACGCACGGCCTCGAGATCTTGATCTTCCTCGAGAAACTCCGCCGTCAGGTCGAGCAGCCAGGAGCGTACGACACTGCCGTGCTGCCAGATCTTGGCAACATGATGCAGGTCGAAATCAAACTCCTCCTTCTTCTTGAGAATGGCGAAGCCCTCGGCATAGGCCTGCATCATTCCGTACTCGATGCCGTTGTGAATCATCTTTGCGAAATGTCCTGCTCCGGACTTTCCGACCCTTCCCCAACCAAGCCCCGGCTCCGGTGCGAGGGTGGAAAAAATGGGTCGCAAGCTCTCGACGACTTCTTTCTCTCCACCGATCATCATGCTGTAGCCTTCTTTGAGACCCCAGACTCCACCACTGGTGCCGACATCGACGAAATGGATTCCCGCCTCCGCCAGTTCGGCTGCGCGGCGTTGCGTATCCTTGTAGTTGCTGTTGCCCCCATCGATGATGACGTCGCCTGCTTTCATTCCGGAGCGCAAACCCGCGATCGTGGCGTCCACCGCTTGACCCGCGGGCACCATGATCCACACCATCTTCGGATCGGCCAACGTCTCCACCACTTCCGCGAGCGTTGAAGCCCCCCGAGCGCCCCGCCCTTCGGCCAGCCTTACGGCTTCCGGATCAAGATCGAAAACGACCAATTCGTGCCCATCGCGAAGCAAACGCTCGCTCATATTCGCGCCCATACGACCGAGACCGACCATTCCCAAGTGCATCGTTCTTCCCCTTTTGCCTATCGGGTCTTCTCCGATGGCGTCTGCATCTTCGCTCATGGACTGTTGTAGAGAATCTCCAGCCATCTCTCTGTACTAATAAAGGTCCAAGACCAGGGTGCCCACTCGTCGGAAAGCCCCTCTTGTTGCACCTCTGCCAAGGTCATACCACGCCCCTTTCTCTCCGCGACGATTGCGCGCGTTGCGACGAGCATCTCGTAATAGCGCTCGAGATCCGCTTTCGTGGATAAGGGTCCGTGCCCGGGAATGATCTTGACAGCCTGTGGTAGATCTCGTAGAGCTTCCTTCACCGTGTCGATCAAACCGCTGACACTTCCACCGCTCTCGAGATCGACAAAGGGAAACATTCCAGAAAAAAACAAGTCCCCGAAGTGAACGACTCCCGAGTCGACGAAATAAATGATGCTGTCACCGTCGGTATGACTTGGCTTCACATAAGTTGCGCGAATCTCCTCGCCGTTGAAATGAACGGACATCGATTCGTCGAAGGTGATGACCGGCAACGCACCCTTCGGCGCAGGATCCACTATTCGTCCCGCCAGCTTGCCGCCGGAAGCCATTCGCTTTCGGACATTCGTATGCGCGATGATGGTTCCATCCACAGCGAAGATTTCGTTCCCGCCCACATGATCGCCATGCCAATGCGTATTGATGATATAGGCAGGCTTCGAGCTCCCGAGGCTGCCGAGCGCCTTACGAATCTTCTCGGCGAGGGGAGCGAACTGGTCGTCGACGATCACGACACCGTCGCTTCCGGCACAAACTCCAATGTTCCCTCCGTAGCCGCTGAGCATGTGAACGCAACCCGCAACCGGCACGACTTTGATTTCTACATTGGAGAAATCCTGTGCGTATGTCGTGGTTTCGGAAAACGGAAGCAACAGAAGAAGATGGACGATAAGAGTCGAATGCTTCATGGCGCGAGTCTCCTGTTTCTTGACGATCCGCACGAAGGCCTCACCGCGGGCGGATGACGGAAATGCTTCGATCTCGGCGCCTCTAGGAAGAAAGCGCTGTCTTTCCGTCCGTCGGATCGAAGCGAACGATATCGAGGCTTTCGCCTCCGAAGGGCGCGCTCACTCCTCTCGCCGCCTTCACGTCCCCCTTCTTGATCTCCGCGAGTCGCCTGCGAAAATAGGGCTTGTTCGCACGCTGTCCCTGCACGCGATAGGGTGGATGGTACATGTGAATGGGAAAGTCGTCATAGAACACTGTGCGCCCACAGACGCCGATGCGATAGAGGCGACGACCAAGATCATCGTCCTCATTGCCCCAACCTTGGTAGTTCTCGTCAAAACCATCGACACGCATCAAGTCGCCTCGAAACGCACCGAAGACTCCGCCGCGTAGTTTCGGCTTGTGGCCGAAGCCGATGATCTTGCGCCGATAGTAGGCCCAGCTATCCAGGTAGTATTGCCTTCTCACCCACCGGATTTGCCAGGAGGATAGAATCCGAGCGTACGATCCCGTTTCGATCATTTCGTCGGTCAGTTCTTCACTTTGAGTTTCGCTTA
The DNA here is from genome assembly GCA_027021395.1 of Acidobacteriota bacterium. Taxonomy (GTDB): domain Bacteria; phylum Acidobacteriota; class Polarisedimenticolia; order J045; family J045; genus JALUUK01. The sequence goes on along the minus strand of JALUUK010000107.1, from coordinate 893 downwards.
GACGGATGGGATAGGCGACCAAGAACTGTCCCTCCATCTGATGGTCGACAAAGCACTGCAAATAGCCGTCCGTATAGACGATATCCTGATCGACAAAGACTAGGTACTCGCCGGAACTGGCGCGAATTGCATTGTTCTTGCATTTTGCGAGCCGAAAACCCCGATCGGCCTGTCGAATATACGTCAGCTTGCACTGGAAACCATGGGATGCCTGCTCGACGAGGCCGAGAATGTCCTCGCTCGAGCCGTCGTCCGTCACGATGATTTCGTGCAAGGCATGTTGGCTGCGTCGAGCCGCGAGAAGAGCTTTTCTCAAGTACTCGCTTTGGTTGTAGACGGCGATGACCAGTGAAACCTGCCTCCCCTTCTGCCGTGATTCGCGAGACGATTCGTTCCTGCGGCGTATCATCCGATGACTCCGGTGAGAAACACTCGAGCACTTGGACCACTCGGGTGCTGCGGCGCCACTTTACCTTCCACCCTTCTGCGGTTCCACGCATGAGCTGCGATTCCGAACACCCTTCAAGCCATGGTCGCGCCGAAGCACTTCGCACCGCGCCGAGCAGTACCGCCCACTAAGACCCTAGTTTCCAGGGTGTTGCGAGGCCGCCACTCGATCTTCAGCGCTGACCGGTGGGTGCGGTACGCCAACCGCAAAAGGGGATTCCACCCTTCCTCGAGCGGCCGAGAGGGGGTGAAGTGACCTGCGTGGCTCGAAGCGCTTGGTTGCGCGGGATCTTGGGAGTAGTCTCTCGGCTCTCTCAGGTCGTTCCAATGAAGCAGCGAAAGCGAAAGATCGTAGCCCTCTACCGGCACTTCTTGGCTCGCATTCGACAGGCGGATCACGCCTTCATGGTCGCCGCCGCTGTGGTGATCGGTGCCCTCGGCGGTCT
>JALUUK010000106.1 GCA_027021395.1 Acidobacteriota bacterium | reverse complement strand
CATCTCTCCTGCGGGGTAGCCCTCGGCGTGAATGTAGGAAATCTCCTTCAGCTTGAGCGCGCCTTCGAGAGCGATGGGATACTCGATACCGCGACCGAGATAGAGGAAGTCCGTGGCGTCCTTGAACTCTCGAGCAAGCTCGGCGATCTCCGCTTCCGACTCGAGCGTTTTTTCGATGCGTGACGGAAGATGCGCCAAGTAGGTCAGATGTCGTCGCACGGCCTCGGCGTCCATCTTCCCGCGGGCCTTGGCGATCTTCAGTGCCATCAGATAGATCGCGACGAGTTGCGCGGTGAAGGCCTTGGTCGAGGCCACGCCGATCTCGGGCCCGCAGTGAGTCAAGATGGTGCCGGCGGCTTCGCGCGTGGCGGTCGATCCCATGACATTGCAGATGGCGACCGACTGCGCGCCGTGAGCGATGGCTTCGCGCAGGGCGGCTAGCGTGTCGGCCGTTTCACCCGACTGCGTGACCACCGTCATCAGGGTCTTGTCATCGACTAGCGGCGAGCGATAACGGAATTCGGAAGCGTAGTCGATTTCGGTAGGAACTCCGGCGAAGCTTTCGATGAGGAATTTCCCGATCAAGCCCGCATGCCACGAAGTGCCGCAGGAGACGACGAAGATCCTCTCGACGCGTGCGAGGTCGGCGTCTTCGAGCGGGAACTCCTCCTTCGCCAGATGCACCTCGCCGTGATCGAGCGACATGCGGCCGGAAAGCGTTTCATGCACCGCGCGCGGCTGCTCGTGGATCTCCTTGAGCATGAAATGCCGGTAGCCGCCTTTTTCGGCAAGAATCGGATCCCAGGCGATGCGCCGGCTCTCGGGTTTCGTGCGCTTGCCGTCGCTGTCGATGATCTCGACTCCGTCGGGCGTGATGACGCAGGTCGCTTGATCGTCGATGAAGACGATGTCGCGCGTGTGCTCCAAGAGCGCCGTCACGTCGGACGCCAAGTAATTCTCATCCTCGCCGAGGCCGGCGATCAGCGGCGGGCCCAGCCGTGCCGCAACGATCTTGTCGGGTTCGTTCGCCGCCATCACGCAAAGCGCATACATCCCTTCGAGGCGTGCGGTGGTCTTCTGCACGGCCTCTTCCAAATCGGCTCCCTCCGCCATCTCGTGCGCGATCAGATGAGCGATGATCTCGGTATCGGTTTCGGAACGGAAGCCGTTGCCCTTCGCTATCAGTTCCTTCTTGAGTTCGAGGTAGTTCTCGATGATGCCGTTGTGCACCAGGACCACGCGGTCCAGCGGATCGCGGTGTGGGTGCGCGTTGTCCTCGGTGGGTCGGCCGTGAGTCGCCCAGCGCGTATGACCGATGCCGTGCCGGCTTTCGGGAACCGGGTCTTGCTCGATCGCGGCTTCGAGATCTTTGAGCTTTCCCGGTGCTCGCCGAAGAATGAATTCTCCGCTGCCGTTGAGCAGGGCAATGCCGGCCGAATCGTAGCCGCGATATTCGAGGCGTTTGAGGCCGCCGATCAGGATGGGTGTGGCCTTACGCTTTCCTACATAACCAACGATACCGCACATCTGGGAAAGCACCTCCCAAGCTTGGGTTCATGGAGAATATGCCCCCGCGGCGGCCTTCTGCACAGGGGCAATGCTGGCGGAAAAACGCTGCGGCCGAAAAAAAGCCTATTTTGCCGCTTTTGCCCGGCGTTTTTTTTCTCGAGCCATTCTTTGCCGCTTGCGTTCGGCCCAGCCTTCGATGTTTCTTTGAGAAACCCGCGTAATGGCCAGCGCGTCGTTCGGAACGTTCTCGGTGACGGTGCTTCCCGCGCCCACGTAGGCGCCGCGACCGACCGTAACCGGGGCGACGAGTTGGGTATCGGAGCCGATGAAGACACCGTCCTCGAGGATGGTTTGGTGCTTGTTCACGCCGTCGTAGTTGCAGGTGATCGTGCCGGCGCCGATGTTGACGCCCCGCCCGATCACCGCATCACCGAGATAAGAAAGGTGAGAGGCCTTGGCTCCCTTGCCGAGGCTGCACTTCTTCGTTTCGACGAAGTTGCCGACCTTGCACTCGTCGCCGAGCGCAGTGCCCGGCCGCAGGTGGCAATAGGGGCCGACCTGACACTTCGCACCGATTTTCGAGTCGACGGCGATGGTTCCGTCGAGAACCACGGTGTGATTGCCGACGCGCACCGAGCGCAGGCGCGTCCCGCCGTGGACGACGCAGTGCTTTCCGATGCGCGTTTCCCCCTCGAGTGTGACGCCCGGATAGATCGTCGTATCCCGTCCGACCGTAACCGTGGCATCGATGAAGGTCGAATCGGGGTCGATGATGGTCACCCCGCGATCCATCAGGCGTCCCAAGACCTGCTCGCGCATGACACGGCCGACCAAGGCGAGATGGCGCCGCCCGTTCACGCCCATCGCTTCGCGATGATCGCCGTGAACGACGGCGGATGCCCTCGCACCTTTTTCGATCAGCAGCTTGACCGCGTCGGTGAGGTAGTACTCGCCCTGCGCATTGTTCGGCCGGATTTCTTCGAGTACGGCCAAGAGCTTTTTCCAGTCGGCGCAGTAGGTTCCCGTGTTGATTTCGGCGATCCGGCGCTGCTCGGTCGTGGCATCTTTGTGTTCGACGATCGCCGCGATCCGTCCTTCACCATCACGCACGATGCGGCCGTAGCCTTGGGGGTCGTCGAGAATCGCGGTCAGGACCGTGAGCGCTGCACCGCTCTTGCGATGCTCTTTGACGAGGGTCTTGAGCGCGGATGCCGGCAATGCCGGGACGTCGCCGCAGAGAATCAAGACATCTCCGCGAAATCGCGACAAAGCTGCGCGCGCGGCCATGACCGCATCGCCCGTGCCGAGTCGTTTTTTCTGCTCGGCGAAGAGCACCGTGCCGCCTTCGTCGAACTTTTCGAGACGAGCTTGAACTTGCGAGCCCTGCACTCCGACGACGACGACCGAAGGATCGGCGCCGGCTTGTCGCGCGGCGATCAGCACGTGCTCGACCATCGGCCGGCCGGCCACTCGGTGCAGGACCTTGGCCGTTTCGGATTTCATGCGGGTGCCTTCACCGGCCGCGAGAATCACGGCTCCAAGCGAAGGGGTTTTTCGCTGCTTCTGTGCCTTGGAAATCGGAGATCCTCCATCGATCTCGCAACGATCTCGGGAAGACCCTCTGCCGGTGGCGAATCAGACGACAGGGGATCCGGGTACTTCGCCTTCGAAGCTCTCCATGTCGCCCGAGTCCTCGTCTTCCGGCGGCTCGACGAGCTGAACATAGCCGGCCATCTCGCGGATGTTGTCGATATCTCGGTCTTGCAGGGCCTGAATCCGGTTTTCAGGGTCGGCTTCGATGGCTGCGGCGAGGGCTTCAAGGGCTTCTTCGCGCCTTTCGGCGACGGAAAGCGCGGCGGCTTTGACGTAGAGGACACGTGCGAGATCGGCGCCGGCCTTCTCGGCGGCGGCGAGCGCTTCGAGGCAGTCGTCCGTGCGGCCTTCATTGGCCAATACGACCGCTTCGACCATCCATTCCTCGCCGGTGCTCGGGACCACTTTCTTCGGTTCCGTATGCTGACGGCAGAGGTCGAGATGAATGCGCGCGCGATCGGCCATCTCAAGGGCCTCGCGGACGTCGCCGTACTTGTCGAGAAAGGCGGTAAAGGCCTGTTGAGCTTTCGCCCAGTCTTGTTTCCCCGCGAACAGGCGCATGGCTGCGCCGTATTCTTGGAGCGCTCGTTCGTGAATGACGGCGCCCTCGTTGGTCATCTTCTTCGCGGTGGTTTTCTTGGCCGGCATGGTGCACTCTCCCGACGTCTGCTGTATGCAAACGGAGAATCGCGGATGGTATGTCCGGTGGGCAGTGGTGTCAAACCTTCCGGCGCGTGGGTGGTCTTGGCCTTGGGTTCGAACCTCGGCGAAAGGGAAGAGCACTTGGCTTTTGCGCGATCGGCGCTCGCCGATCGCGGCTTCGCTTGGTCTTTGGCCTCATCGATCTTGGAGACCGCCGCGTGCGGCGGGCCGGAAGGACAAGGTCACTATCTCAATCAGGTGCTCGCCGCGTCCCGGGAAAGTGTCGAGCATGATCCCCGCGCCTTGCTCGATCTTTGCCTGCAGATCGAAAAGGAAAGGGGCCGCGTGCGGCGTGAGCGATGGGGGGCGCGCGTGCTCGATCTCGACATCATCTTCTTCGGTGAGGAGTTGATTCGGGAGGTCGGGCTACGCATTCCGCATCGGGAACGAATGCGGCGCCTCTTCGTGCTCGAACCGCTTGCTGAAATCCTCCCCGACTACGAGGATCCGGAGGCCGGAAAGACGGTCCGCCGCCTGCTTGCGGAGTGTCGGGGCTTGCTCTAGGGGTCGCGCCTAGTCTACGATGGGTCGAGCCGGAAGCTTGCGGCGAATAGGCGTGGATGGGAGTCGAGGAAGCGGCCTGAATGAAAGCTCGTCACGTTGCGATCGAAGGTCCCATCGGTGTGGGGAAAACCGCCTTGGCTCGGCTGCTTGCGGCGCGCTTCGATGCGCGCCAAGTCCTCGAAGCGCCGGACAATCCGTTCCTCGCCGACTTTTACAAAGACCAGAAGGGCTCGGCTTTTGCCACGCAGATCTGGTTCTTGATCGCTCGCCATCAACAATGGAAGGGCCTCGCGCAGGGCGATCTTTTTCAAGATGCGATCGTTTCCGACTACATCTTCGAGAAAGAGCGCATCTTCGCGGCTCTCAATCTCGACGATTCCGAATTGGCCACCTACGAGCGCCTCTTCCGGATTCTCGCGGCCGACGCGCCGCGCCCGGATTTGGTGATCTATCTGCAGGCTCGCGTCAAGCATCTGATGAGTCGGATCCAGCGACGGGGACGTGGAGCGGAGCGAAGGATCTCGGAGGGCTATCTCGCCGAGGTCGTCAAGGCCTACGACCGTTTCTTCTTCCGCTACGAGCAGGCTCCGTTGCTGGTCGTCGATACCAACGAGACCGATTTTACGGAAGGAGAGGGTGATCTCGACCACCTCATCGAACGGATCGAGGCCATGGACCGGGGCGGAGTCGAATACTATCATCCCTAGAATAGCGAGCCTGCGCGGAAGAAAACGCCGTGAATGCGGGGGGTTGCTCGGACTTTGGCTCTTGGGCCGGCGCTTTGCCGGTGGGAGCGCGGCCGATTTCGAGCTAAAGTCGGCCGGGTCTCGGTGACTCGTCGGCGTGCAACCCAACACGGGTGCGCGACCGAGCGGAGGGTGACCGAGCCGAAAGCGTGCACCTAGCTCAACCCATTCGTCCCGCGACCGGTGCTTGGGTCGTCACTACCCACCGGCGGGGAGATGAGGAGTCGTTGATGAGCCATCATGGAGGCTCGGGCCATTCTGCGGGCGCCGATCCGCATGCCGCGGACCCCGCCAAGATCACCGTTCCTTGGATCCGTAGCCGTAAGGGCCGTTGCCGCTTGGTGATGACCACCGCCTACGATCGCTTTTCCGCTGAAGTGGCCGATCGCGCCGGGGTCGAGATGATTCTGGTCGGAGATTCGGCCGCCATGGTCGTTCACGGTCACGAGGACACGCTCGGTATCGGAGTCGACGAGATCGCATTACACCTCGCGGCAGTGCGTCGATGCCGTCCGCGGGCGCTGGTGATCGGCGACATGCCCTACCTGAGCTATCACACGGGACGCCGCGACGCGGTGCTGGCGGCCGGTCGCCTCGTGCGCGAGGGTGGGGCCGAGGCCGTCAAGCTCGAGGGCGGCGCCAAGCGCCTTCCCGTCATCGAAGCTCTGCTCGATGCGGAGATTCCCGTGATCGGGCATTTGGGGCTGACTCCCCAGTCGGTGCACGCCATGGGAGGCTACCGCGTGCAGGGAAGGGGCTCTCGACAAGCCGAGGATCTGCTCTCTGATGCGCGTGCTCTGGCCGAGGCGGGCGTCTTCGCGTTGGTGCTCGAAGGTATCCCCGCGCCCCTCGCGGAAATCGTCACCAAAGAGGTGTCGATGCCGACGATCGGTATCGGCGCGGGCAAAGGCTGCGACGGCCAGGTGCTGGTTTTTCACGATTTGCTCGGTATGTTCGACGGACCGCAGCCGCGTTTCGTGCGTCGCTATGCCGACCTGCAAGCCGAGGCGGTACGGGCGATGCAGGATTTCGCGCGCGACGTGCGTTCGGGTGCTTTCCCTTCGCGCGAGGAATCCTACGCTTCGCCGAAGGCGCAGGGAGGCGCTCGTTCGCTCCGCAGTTCCTGCGACGAGAAGGCGGCGTCCGGCGGAGAGACGGGAGGATAGCTTCGTGGAACTGATCCGGCGTTTGCACTTGATGCGTGAAGCCGTTCGCAAGGCGAGAGCGGAAGGGAAGAAGATCGCCTTCGTTCCGACGATGGGCGCGCTTCACGACGGGCACCTCGCGCTGGTGCGCCGGGCTCGAGAACTCGGAGATATCGTCGTCGTCTCGATCTTCGTCAACCCCGAGCAATTCGGCCCAGATGAAGACTACGACACCTATCCGCGGGATCTCGCGCGCGATACGGACCTTTGCGTCGAAGAACATGTGGATTTCATCTTCGCGCCCGATCCCAAAGAAATGTATCCGGATGGATTTCGCACGTACGTCGAGGTCGAAGGACTGTCTTCGATCCTCGAGGGGGCGTCGCGTCCCGGGTTCTTTCGCGGAGTGTGCACGGCGGTTTTGAAGCTGCTGAGCGTCGTCAATCCGCATTTTGCGTTCTTCGGGCAAAAGGACATGCAGCAGGCGGTCATCGTTCAAACCATGGTGCGCGACCTGAATCTCAACGTCGAGATCGTTCTCTGCCCCACGGTGCGGGATGATGACGGCGTGGCACTTTCATCGCGCAATGTGCGGCTGAACGTTTCCGAACGCGTCAGCGCCATGGCGTTGCGCCGTGCGCTCGAGCGGGGTCGTGTGCTCATAGAAGACCAAGGTGTGAGTTCCGTGGAAGAGGTCGAGACGAAGGTCCGTGACGTGCTCGGCGCCGATGAGAGCATCAAGATCGACTACTTCGCGGTCGTCGATCCGGTATCGCTCGAACGCCCCGAGACGATCGGAGGAGAGGTCTTGCTGCTCTTGGCCGTTTGGATCGGTCAAACCCGGCTGATCGACAACATCTCGGCTTGTCCGGAGCCTCCCGACGAGGCCGAGTGAAACGCCCGGGTTCGAATCGGACCCGGATCGACGAGGATGTTCAAAGATGAAGCGGAAGTTTCTCTACGCCAAAGTTCACCGCATGATCGTGACGCAGGCTGATCTGGAGTACGAAGGCAGCTTGACTCTCGATGTCGCATTGATGGAAGCGGCGGGCATGCTGCCGTACCAAGCCATCGACGTCTACAACGTCACGCAAGGAACCCGGTTTTCGACATACCTGATCGAGGGGGCCCGAGGCGGTGGCGACTGTTGCGTCAACGGCGCTGCGGCGCACCTCGCCGACCCCGGAGATCGCATCATCATCGCCGCCTACGCAGATCTCGAAGACGACGAAGTCGCCTCGCACCGGCCGCGCCTCGTTTTCATCGGTGACGAGAACACCGACTTCGAGGTGCGCGAAGGCGAGAGCGCCTTCCGTCGAGTCGTCTGAAAATAAAAAGGCACCCCCGACACGATTGTCGGGGGTGCCGGAGGGCGCGGCTTTCGCATTGCGGGGGATCTGTCAAAAGGCCGCGCCGCCTCCTTCGAGTTCGTCCGAATCCGTTCGTTCGCCGGTGTCTAGGAACTCCGTACCCATTTCCGCTGCACGAAGTTCTAGGTCGTCATGGCCGAATGCGTCGTTTCGAACAGGCCGGGAATATGCGATTTCAGCTCCTCTAAGGCGCTCTCGCTCATGCCGAGTTCCGCGAGCGCCGGATGGGAATCGATGTCGATCGAAGGGTCCGCATCTTCGCCTAGCCCGAGGTGGTGGGCGAGCGCATCGGCGAGGCTGATCACCCAGACGTGCCGCGCCCCTTCGGTGCAAGCTTCGGGTTGGTGGTGGTGCCGCGCAGCCGCAGCCACGACCGACGGAAGTCCCCACCGCTTGGCGAGGATCTCGCCGGCGGTGGTGTGGTGGCGGTCGATGAGCCCAATGGTTTCGGGCGGCAAATCCGGCTCACTGAGCCCTTCGGCCTCACGGATCGACTTGATCAAGGCCAGTCGCCCGAAGTCGTGGAGTAGCCCGCAGAGGAAGCATTCGTTGCCGTCGATCCCTACCTCGTCGGCGATCAGCCGTGCGGCGAGCGCCACGGCGAGCGAATGGCTCATCAGGTCGGCTCCCGAAGAACCGTAGACCTTGGGGTCGGCCATCTGAGATCGCAGCACGAGCGCCAGAATCAGGTTCTTGACTTGCACCAGCCCCACCCGGACCATCGCGAAAGAAAGATCGGTGATCTCGCTTCTTGCGCCGTAGAGCGCGGAGTTGGCCACGCGAAGCACCGCCGTGGCGACCACCGGATCCTTTTGCACGTATTCCGCGAGCTTGCGAGGTGACGAATCGTCGTTGCGGACTTCTTCGAGAATCTTGGCCGCCATCTGCGGCAGCACCGGCAGATCGGAAGGATTGCCGAGGAGTTGCTCGACACTGAGTTCTTCGCTCTGACACGTCGTTCCAGTCACGGTTTATGGGTCTCCCACGAGTCCTGCTGCGCCTTCCGAAAGGCTTGTCGTCCGAAAGCGGGCCTCCTTGAGTCGGGAAAGGCCTGAGGTGACGCGGGTCTTGCATGCTGCGGGTGATGGTGGCAGTGAGGATTCCCGTCGGCTTGACGGGGAAATCGACGTACCTTTTCGGGAGCGTTGCGCGCTTCATGAGCGCATCTCTCTCGCCGGCGGCAACGGCTCGAGGGAGCGACGCGGACACGGGGAACGGGGACGAGGGGCCGGGGAGGCCGGGAGCGGTGGCGAAGGCGCAAAAAGCTTTCGCCACCGCCACCATTTCGGGGGCTTCCGCCACGTGGGCTTCCGGAGTATCATGGGCTTCGTTCGGGGGCGCCGTTCGGCGTCCCTGGCATAGGGCTGAGAGGAAGGAGCTCGTCTCCTTCCTCTTTTTCTGTCGTATCGGCCGGTTGCCGGATGGGCTAGGGCGGGCAAAAAAAGCCCGGTGACGAATCACCGGGCTTTTCGTTAGGCTTTCTAAAGGCTCTGCCGACCTAGCGGCCGGCGGTGTTCAAGCTAGAGCCTTCCTTACGGTGCCGACGGGGATGACTGGCAATCGCGATAGCAATTCCAGGCGACCGTATTGGCGGCACTGATGCAGTCGTTGTGGTCATTGGCGGCGATCTGACGCTGACGCTCAACTATCCGCAGACAATTGAACAGCCCGAACGGATCGGTTGCGTAGTCCACGAAGCACTGGTCTGAGTCTGCATCTAGCTGTGCGAGCGTGTCGGCAAGGGCCTGATCACAGGCCGCCTTGTCCTCGGCATACTGGTCCGCACAGGCATTCACGCAATCCGTGAAGGGATCTGCAGCGGCAACCGACATACCGAGCACCGCCACGAACGCAAGAGCAAGCATCGTGCTCATAAGCTTGCGCATCGTTATGGGCTCCTTTCCTCCCGGCGCAGGGGATGGTTTGGTTCTTGCCTCTTGGGCTTTGTACCGACTTCTGCTTTCCTACCCGCAATTCCGTCGTTTTCGGCGACCTCGGACACGACCAATCGTTTGCAGTTAGTGTGTATGGTCCGGGAAGTCCGAACCCTACCCCTGCGCCGAACCCACTACGGGGGCCTTCTTGTCCTCGGTAACCTCAGCAACCCGTACCCGCGTGCCTCACCATCGGGGGCAGCTCCGTCAAGTGAAAACGCCGGAAACACAGGTCCGCTGACGGCAGAAATAGACCCGCATCGGCGCCTCAATGCAAGGAAAAAGTTATCCTTTGCGCAGCGAAGTCGCTGGGGAAGGGTAAGTGGCGCTTTTCTCGTGAGTTGGGGCGCTCCCTGGAGGCTTTGCGCTCTTCTTGCCCGCTTCGCTCGCGCCGCTGTGCCGGTGTCGGCGATTCATGGCGGGCTCTAGGGCGTATCTGCGATTCTTCTTGTCCGGCCGACGAGCCTGTCGGATTCATTCGTATTTTTTCGACGATCGAGCATGTTTTCGGTGAAAGGCGCCTTCGCCTGCATGGGGATCACTACGAAAAACGGTCATGCCGCCACCTCGAAAAGGACAGGCGATAGAGCAGATGGAAAGGGGGGCTGGGGCACCCGCGGGGAAAATGAAATTATCGTCCACTTCTTCTTCTTGCTGCAGAAAATCAGCGTATAAATCAACCACTCGCACCGCGGGTTGCCGGTCTTAGGAGTCTCGGGCCCACGAGTTTTTCCGCCCGGAAACCCGGAAAACGTCCCCAACTTCCACCCTGGAGGTCTGGTTTGATGAGCCTTTCTCGACGGTCCTATCGAAAGCCTCGACGTGCCCGCGCGGCCGTCTCTTCTCTTCTTGCGGCGGTCTCGGCCGTTGCGATCTGGGTCTCGTGGGCGGGGGATACCGTCATACGCGATCCGGATGAACGCGTGGATGTTCTGGAAGGGTCATTGACGAGGACCCGCACGAAGTTACCCGTCGTCGACCTGCAAGGCTCGGAGGCCTATGCCGTCTACCTCGATCGTCGTGTTTTCGCGTCGTACGACCCGTTTTTCAATGTTTCGGTGAATCAGGGCGGGACATGGCGGACGGGGGACCAGAAGCTGAACGTGGGTTCCGGTTTCATTCCCGGCGATCCGGCCTCTTCCATGCAGTTCGCCAAGGTGGCCGCCGCGGGTGATCAATACATCTTCGTGCTGATGGTCGACGATACCTTCAATTCCCGCAGCACTTTCATGCAGTGGTCGCAGGACGGGGGCAGGACTTGGCAGCCCAACGTACGCGAAATGAGCCCGGGCTCGGATGCCTTTGATCACCGCGAGCACGATTTGATCGCCGCTCCCGGCGGCAAGGCTCACTTGACGTGGTTCGATGCCCGCGATGGACAGATCGGAACACCGGGGGCCGGACTCGTTTCCGTTTGGCTGTCTTCGACTCTCGACGGAGGGGATTCATGGTCGGCCGAGCAGCGCATCAATATTCCCGACCTCGATGCTTCGATGACCCCGACGCCGTCTCAGGAGCGTTCGTCCGAGTCGGTTCTTTGCGCCGATTCGGGATCGAACCTCTATGCCGCTTGGAAGGACAAGCGCAATATGGTCGATCCGGACAACAGCACGGCCGTTCCTGGCCGCATCGTCTTTCGCTATTCGAACGACGACGGCGCGAACTTCCTGCCAGCGGACGTGGAGATTCGCCTCGATACCGGGGATGCCGCCGAGACGGAATCGCAGCAGCCGGTGATCGCCTGCCGCGACGACGGCACGGTGGTCGTCGCCTGGGAAGATCAGCGCGAGGGGCAGTTCAACGCCTTCGTCAACGTCTCGCGGGACGGAGGCCTGACATGGCTGGCGAGCGATCTGCGTGTCGATGACGAGCCGACGGGAATCCAAGCGACAAACCTGCGAATCGGTCTTGGCGAGAGCGAACCGCCGGAGGTGTATTTGGCCTGGGAATCCGACCGGGACGGCGGGAAAGATATCTACTTCTCGGTGAGTTCCGATGGGGGGCAGACCTGGGCGGCGAGTCGACGCCTGAATACGGGGACCACGCCCGGAGCCTATCCCGTCGATTCCTGGGACATGGATGCCGACGGAACGACGGTCACCGCGGTGTGGATCGACGATCGGAACGGCCCGGGAACGCCGGACGTTTTCCGCCGCGATGCATTCTCGGTTCGTTCGCTCGACGGGGGCACGACCTTCAGTCCGGAAGAACGGCTCGATCTAGGCACCGGTCCCGGGGAGGTCGACTCCAAGCAAATCGACTCGGCGGTCGGGGGCGACGCCTACGTCTCGATCTACATCGACTATCGTCTCGACGATGAGTTCCCCGCGGTCTTCGCCGGCGGCGAGGGCATGGACTACGATCCCGACGACGCCGACGGCGACGGAATCCCAAAAGGCCAGGACAACTGCCCGAACTATCCCAACGCAGGTCAAGAGAATGCCGACTTCGATCGCCGGGGAGATGCCTGTGATCCCTTCCCGACCGATCCGGAAGATGATCCCGACGGCGACGGCATAGCCTCGGCCGACGACAATTGTCCTCGCCGCGCCAATCAGTTCCAAGAGGATGCCGACGGCGACGGCTTCGGCGACGATTGCGATCTGTGCCCGGCAGTTGCCACCGATTTGAACAAAGATCTCGACGGGGACGGTCAAGGCGACGCATGTGACGACGACATCGATGGGGACGGTCTGCTCAATGTCGACGACCTCGATGATGACAACGACGGAGTCGACGATGTGATCGACAACTGCCCGGATGTTCCCAACGCGGCTCAAGCGGATGACGACGCGGATGGCGTGGGCGACGAATGCGATGCCGACGACATGATCGTTCAAAACGTGCAAGTCCGTCCGACGAGCCCGTCCGACGATCGCATGAGTTGGGATAGGGAGAAGGGGGCGCTGACTTACAACGTTTACTTCGGGCTCGGCGAGAGGCTCGGAACCTCCGACAAGGGATTCTGTTTGCGTCCGGGCTACGAGGTTCCGGCGACCTTCCTACCCGAAAGTCCCGACTCCGGTTCGCTCTTCTGGTACGTTGCGACGGCGGATGACGGTGTCTCCGAAGGGCACGGCGGCCGACAGTCGGACGGCACCCTGCGCGATCTTCCGGCATGCTCGGTGGATGCCGCCAACGATTGGGACGGCGATACGGTGGGCAATTCCAGCGACAATTGTCGCTTCGACGCCAACACCGGCCAGGAAGACGACGACCTCGACGGTCGAGGAGACGTCTGTGACCTCTTCCCGAAAGATCCCTTCGACGACAGCTTCGACGGCGATGGTATCGGCTCCGATGTCGACAATTGCCCCTTCATCGCCAATGCCGACCAAGCCGATATCGATGGTGACGGGGTTGGGGACGTCTGCGACATCTGCCCGTCGAACTTCGATCCCGGGCAAGAGGACATCGATCGCGACGGTCTCGGCAACGCCTGCGATGCCGACATGGATGGTGATGGTGTGGCCAACACGCTCGATGACGATGACGACGGCGACGGCATCTCCGATGGCGTCGACAACTGCCTCAACAGCGCCAATGGATCGCAAGCCGACCAAGATGGGGACGGCACGGGTGATGCCTGTGATATCGACGATCAGGAGATCTTCGGCTTGCGTTTCCCGCGCGATGCCAAGCATCGTTTGATCTGGACGGCAGAGACCGGAGCAACCGGTTACTCGGTCTACGCGGATGCGGTGGGCACGCTGAGCACCGGCGGAGTCTACGGACAATGCTTCACTCCGGATACGGCGCTGACTTTCGTGAACGACACACCTGTGCCGCCTTCGGGAGACGCGGACTTCTACTTGGTGACCGGCTTCTTCAGCGGAGTCGAGGGAACGGCCGGTCGCGATAGCGCCGGCAACGAACGCAACGTGCCGGCAGGTTGCCCATAAGCCGGCAAGCCCACGAGTCTGCAAGCCCACAGGTCTGCAAGGCAGAAAAAGTGGGGGAAAGTGCCGGGCCGTGCTGCGCGGCGATACCTCCTTTGCGGCTTGGTGCGCGATGCCTTGCCCCTGGTCGCCGGTTGCGCGTTTCGAAGCAGCAAAATGAATCGCGCCAAGCCGGCCAAGGCAGCGCAGAGGGGAGTCTAGCCGCGAGCCGGCTGCGATCGAGTGTTCTTGGGGGGGGGCTTCACGAAATATTTCCGGTGAGCCTCTCTCGAGGTCGCCTCGTGCGCTCGCTGATATTCCGGCGGCGTTGAAGATCTCGCGCCCCGTGACGGGGTGGACACCCGCGCGCCGCGGTTTTCCGCCCCTGGTCACGAAAAAGACCGGAAGCACCTCGATCCGCCGGCCGCGTCGAAGAGCGCCGGATTCATGGATATCAAAGAAACGGCCCCGCTTTCGCGGGGCCGTTGTCCGACATTGCATCCGGTACGGTCGATTCACTGCACTCGCCCGGGAGTTCGTTCCGGCACATGCCGGATCAGGAGGGTCACCAGAACGACGGGCACGTCTGGTTCAATACTTCCGAATCGCGGTGCCTAGGGCGTACCGTGTCCGCGAGGACGAGTCCTAGCCGCCGGCCGGAACTTGCTGCATCGAAGGAATTCCGAGAGACAAGGTGCCGGCGCTACCATCCGGCGGGCAAGAGCCGGAGACGACCGGAATCTCGATCAGTAGATTCCCGGTATTTTCATCGACCTCGAGGAAGGGCTGCCCGGTGCAGGTCTTCGGTACGGAGATGTTCGGCGGTGTGACGACATCGCAGGTCACGTCATCGACCGTCGTGATGCTGACGACATCGATCGATGCGCTGATGCAGTCGTACAGTCCGGGTGCGAGATCGAAGGAACCGAGATACTCCGGGGTCGTCTGCGCCTGGATCAGATCGACGGTTTCGCCGTTGAGCGAAAACTCGGTACCATCTCGCTTGTAGAGCATCAGCTCGGTGAAGGTGACGTTCACCGCCGCCAAGCCGCTGTCGGCTTCGGGGGGGGCATCGGTGCCGTTACCTCCGACGGTGCCGGCGTAAACGTCGACACTTCCATCGGCCGGTGTGAACCGCGGGTCGCCGCCGTCGCTGCCGCAGCCGGCGAGCAAGAGCGCCGTAGCCGCGGTGAGCAGAACGAACAGCAATGAAAAACGAATCTTTGTCATGGTGGACCTCCCTTTCAGAGTTAAAGTGTATCCCGATTTCAGCTTCGGGCCACGCGTGAAGGCGATCTTTTGCTCGAACAGGCCCAAGGAGGAAGTGGAATGGCCGAAGAAACACCGGGGCAAGTCGAGGTCGAATGCCCGCTATGCCATGGCCGCTTGACGGTGCGCACCTCGAGCGGTGCAGTGATCGATGCCGAAGCTCCTCAAAAGAAAGCGAAAGGTTTCGACGATGTGCTCGGCGACCTCTTGGATTCGGGGAGTCGACGCGAGGCGGAGTTTCGAAAGGCATTCGAAAATGAAGAACATCGACGAGAGATCTTGGAGCGAAAGTTCGACAGCGCGCGGCGCAAAGCCGAAGAACCGGAAGGTTCCGATTCGGACTCCGAGTAGACCGCGCTTTTGCGGGAGTGGAGCCATTTTGTTGGTGCTCGCTCTCGCGCTTGCGGCTTGCGAAGAGGATACGCCGAGCAAGATCAACCACCTCGTCGATGCCGAGCGTCGCGGAAAGCTCGATGCCTCCCTCGTCGAGCGCTCGGCACAGGATGCGAGCCCGGAGGTTCGCGCGCTCGCCGCCGCCATCATCGGCCGACAGCCGACCGAAAACGCGCTCGCGGTCTTGACCCGACTCAGTGAAGACGAGCAATCCGGCGTGAGGGCGTCGGCGGCCACGGCGATGGGGCGATTGGGAGATTCTCGCGCCCTTCCGATTCTCGAGCGTATGGTCGAAGACCCTTCCGAACTGGTGCAAAGGCGCGCCGCGCAAAGCCTGGGCATGCTCGCTTTGCCCGAGGCCTACGCTGCGCTCTTGCCCCTGCTCGAGCACCCGAACCCGGATCTTCGTCTCGAAGGAGCGAAGGCGCTGTATCACCTGCAGGCACCGGAAAGCTTCGATGCCTTGGTGAAAGCTCTCGGCGACGAGGACCTTCTGGTTCGAGCGAAGGCAGCGCAGACTCTCGGTCGTCTTGGGAATCCGGCGGCCCGCCCGCACTTGGAAAAGCTCCTCGCGAGCGAAAGCCGCTACGACCGCGGCGCGGCGCGCCAGGCTTTGCAGGTTCTCGAGGAGTCGATCGCTCGCAAGCCATCGGCGCGTGGGGAGGATCAGGGGGAGGAAGATCACCTGTCCGGGCAAGCCGAGTCGGCTAGGCGGGACGGGGACGAGCGGAAGGCGGGCCGAGGAGAGTGATTCCCGCCACTGCTCGAGCGAATGGGCAAGTGAGCTAGGCAAGAAGAGGCTCTGCTGAAAAAAAGAAAGCCGGCGAGGCCGATCCTCGCCGACTCCCGATGCGAAGAGGGGACGGTGTTCTTCGCACTGGTTACACCGAGCGATATAGCGAAGAGCGTGCCAAATCCCCGCTCCACGTCCACGTTGGCGGCGGATGCCTTCCCTGCGGCCGCGCCAACCTTCTTCGACACAGTGGGTTAGCGCGGATCATGCCGCGTCGCTAGGGGCTGTTCGTCGCGACCGGCGCCGACCCCGTCTTCCCGCGCCAGATTGGCTTGTCCCCCTCGGGGGACGCCTGATTGTCCTTATCGGAGGATGGTTCACGGGAACTCCGCCCTAGTCCGCCAAGCGGCCGCAATCGCCGGGCCTTTCCATCGATTTCCGAGTTTCGAATCCTCGAGACCGATGGGGGGTGCTTTTCTCCCGAGCCCGTAGGTATGCTCCCCCATGGTGTGGGGCAAAGAGACCCGACCGTCGCTCGAGAGCATCGAGGCGGGTGGAGCATGAGGGATGTAGGCACCGACAGGAAGTCGATTCAACGAAGTTCCCGGGCCGGCCCCGAGGCGTGACTTGCTATTGCCGCTCAGGCACCACGATATCTGGGCGAGGCCATGGGAACCTAGGAGCGAATGGATGGCCCGTATTCTGATCCTCGTGACTCTATTGAATGCGCTCCTGCCCGTCCCGGGGCTGTCGGCCGCATCGAAAGATGAGCGTCTGCCGCCCGTGACGCAGCCGATGCGGAGACCGGCGGCTGGTGGTGCGGACACGACTTCCGAGCAGACGAGGAACGCGCTTTCTCTGTATCACCAAGATCGGTTCAAAGCGGCTCTGCCATGGCTGAGGGCTGCCGCCGCCGACAGGCCCGAGGATACTCGGCTCCGCCGCTATGCGATTTATGCCCAGTATCATGCGGGCAAGCTGCCGGGTGAGCTTGGTGTCGCTCCCGAATTCGATTCCGA
>JALUUK010000105.1 GCA_027021395.1 Acidobacteriota bacterium | reverse complement strand
ACCATTCCCTTGAGTTCGTGCGTTGACGAACAAGGTTCTCCTTTGGTGCAGAGGACCTGAGCATCCGAGGGAGGAATGGGCATGGTATCTCGGGTCTCGTTCTTGTGTAGTACGGAGGAATGATCTGATGAAGAAATCCACGATGAAGTTTCTCTTTCTGTGTGTTGGATTCCTGGCCGTAGCGTTTACAGGATCCCCGGCTTTCGCGGAGTGCCTACCCAACGAATGCTGTCTCGAAAAGGAATGTTGTACCGTGTCGAAGGATTGCGCTTACGGTTGTTCGTGCTTCTTCCGGTGCTCTACCGACCCCAAGGTCGAGAATTACTGCAGCTGCAAGTGCGTTGGCGAGCCAGTATCCGCGGTGAACCCGGTTCTCAGAATTGGGCTGACGGACCCGATGGGAATGAAGAACACTTCTCCATTCGATCTCAGCGACTACGGGCTCCATCTCCAGCAATTCACGAACTGGATCGTTCAAGTCGATACCGACGTGGAGAATATCTCCGTACCTAGTGGCGAGAGGGAGAACACATTCGAGAACTTCGTTGCGGCCCTGTCGCAGGAAATCGGGGTCGCCTATCAGGTCGACGAGCAGCAAGGAAAGATCACGTTCTCGTCTCTACCGTGAGCGCCCAACCCTGTCGCACGAGTATGAGACCCCGCTGTTTTCGGGGTATCGCGGGGAAGTTCAGAAAAATCTTGTCGCAAAAAATAAGGGGATAGACAAGAATCGAGAGGCCTGCGAAGCCAGCGTTGGGGCCGGGTTGCTGCGGCCGGGAGAGGAGAAGCGTTGGCAGGTCATCAAACGCCACTGATGATGCAATGTGGCCGCGAGATCAGCGTCGATCACATCAAGGAGTTGGCCGATCTGTATTCGAATCTGGGCCGGATCGAGCTGGCCCGTACGATCTGTGAGCACTGGGGTTGGATGACAGCGACGGGCAAGCCCAAAGAGCAAGCCTGTATGAAGCTGTTGGCCAAGCTGGAAGAGCAAAGGATCGTGCATCTCCCGGTGGTGCGATCTCAGAGAAGTCCTTCGACACGAGTTCCGGAAAGGACGGCGCGTAGAGCCGCATTCGGAGATCGAGGGGGTGTTGGCCGACTCGAGGCCCGTGGCGCTGCAGGGGATCTTGACAAGATAGGCGTAGGCGTTTTGATAGATGGGAAGCGAGTGCCGGTCGCATGGTTGACGAAAGCGAGGCGGAAGTGAAGGGCTGCGGCATGGCGTTCGCCTTCGGCAGGCGTTGGCGGCGGCCGAGAGCGTCACCCTACGGGTGTTTCTCGCGGTCTGCACTGTGCTGGCCCGGCGGGGCTGTGGGACGGCGAGTCTGATCGGTGAGTTGAGACAAAGGTGTCCCCTCCGCGGCCGATGCACAAAGCCCGGGTGTTGGGTTTGATTCACTGATGCCAAGGAGCCGCGTTCGTTACGTTGGCGGGGCTCGCGCTTCGAAGGGATCGTCCCCGCCGCCGGCTTCCACATGGCGCACGATCTTGTGGACGACGTCGGCTTCGGTGAGGAAGGCGATGATCTTCATTGGCGCGCCGCAGCGAACACAGAGGAGAGGGTCGATCTCGAGGATGCGCCTCATCAAGCGTGCCCACGATGCTCGCGACGCGTTGTTTCGCGCCGTGTTTTCTGCCGGCCGGCTGTCCGTCTCTCCGGCTTTTCTGGAACGAGCGCGCAATCCACGTGCTCGGTGGGAATAGAAGCCATAGGCCCTCGAGAGATGTTGCCCCCGGTCGGGAATCTGCGCCGTGACGGCGTGGATGAAGTCGAGCGGATCGAAATCGAGGTGCTTGGCTCCGGTGCGAGGGTCGGGCTTGCTCCGGCGTAGCCCGGAGGGCGAAGCCGGGGGGTGTGCTGATCCTCACGGTATCCCCCACGAGCTGGACCGTGCCGGTGGGCACGGGTACACGCACGATGTATCGGACGAGTCGTTCGAGTCCGGCGCGATCGTCGGCGGGAATGGCGGCCCCGGCGTGGACGTTGAAACCGGAATGCCTCCATGAGAGGAGGGTGTGCATGAACTCTTCCGAGAGCCGGTTGGCGCGGTGGAGCCGGCCGAGCACGAGTCGCCGGAAGACCTCTTCGATGACCGAGGTGTTGAAGCGAGGGATCGGATGAAACTCGCCGGCCTCGTCGAAGCAGCCCTGGGCCACCACGGCGTGAATGTGAGGATGAAAATTCGCAAACGATCCAAACGTCTGGATCGAGAGCACGACGGCGGGTCGGAGGTCGCGTCGCTCGAGCGACGCCTCACACAAGTCGGAACGCTCCGGATGGCGTGGACGGTAGACGGATGATGGGGCCGCAGCAGGCATGAACCCCAGACTGTCATGCGGCGATTGTCTCTGACCGTGTCAGAGAGCATCAGAGAGGAGAACCGTCCCGGTCCCGGGAGGCGGGGGGGGATGGAGGCGCTCGGCCTGGATGGACACAAGGAGCTATTCGTTCTCAAAACCTTCGATCGACGGAACTCGCTCGCATCCGTCGAGGGGATGCCGAAACTGGCCGAGATGGCGCGTCGTGGCCGAGTCACCGTTCATCTCGTCGATCTTGCGCCGGATGGGCGCATCATCGTTCCCGGCGCGGAGATAGCCTCGCACACGGGAGGGCTCACGATGAAGCTGGGGGCTCGCCGTGGAGATGTGATGCTCGATAGGTTGAGAGCCCGCGCCGCATGTCGTTTTATCTTGACCTTCATTCCGAAGGACGAAAAGAAAGAGGAGCAGTATCGGAGAGTACGCATCATCGACCGCGAGGGGCGTTTCGATGCCTCGCATCCGCAGTGGTACGCAGCACGAAGAGATGGGGCGCTACGCAATACGGCATCGCGATGGTTGTTGAGCGAAGCCGATAGGTATGTCACGGTGAAGATAGGCGAAGTCTCGGCGCGCGAGTCGATCGGACGGTCGACCCTCGCGAGTTCCATTCCCGTGGAACTGACCCACAAGCGGCACGGCGAAATAGTCATCGATCGGATCATCGTCGGGGTGTTCAAGGGTTCGCGTGTGGAATTCGAGGAAAGTTATTCGCTGGCTTCGGAGCCCAAGACGAAACACTAGAGAATCGTCTTACCCGTGGAGACGCGGAAATGAAGCCGAGGGTGGCTCCGTTGCTGTTCTTGGCCATTCGGCCTATTCCTTCTCTTCTTGATCTTGCGCTGCCACCGTCCAGATGCGCTTGAGGGGGATCTCGGTGCGGAGGTCTTCATCAAGCTTGTCGTAGACGGCTAGGAACTGATCGATCAGATCATTCTGATCCCAGACTCGAACCTTGAAGAATAGGCGCGGCACTTCTTTCAGGATGGTCTTCTTGAATCCACCCCAGCAGACGAGCAGACCTTGCTCAGCGCCGACGTGCTGCATCGCGCCGACGAGTTGATCAAGTACCGGGCGCTCAAGAGGGGAGGATTGACTCTTTACTTGCACGCAGATACGTGGGTTGCCGAAGCCGAGCGTGCCTGGAACAGCGAGGAGGTCGATACCGCCATCGGGGCCTTTGGCGCTGTGGTGCGTGGTGAAGCCCCGCGCGTTGAGGATGTCTTGATCAAAGTTGGTGCGTGGGATGTCCGTTTCCAACCAACGCACGGCGCGGTAGTGGTAGTAGGGATTCTCGGCATGGGCGTCAAAGGCATACTCGCCGGTGATCTCGCCGATGTGGATGGTCTTGCGCTTGCTAGGAACGGCCACCCAGTCGCCGGGATTCATTCTGCGGGCGAATGCCCAGATCTGGCCGGAGTTCTGGATGCGATGCCCCTGGCTGAACTTCGGGTAGATCTCCTCCAAGACGGCCATGAGCGCCTTACGGTCATCGAGCTTACTGAGATCCCGGTCGAGGCCGCCCCAGGTCAGG
>JALUUK010000104.1 GCA_027021395.1 Acidobacteriota bacterium | reverse complement strand
ACATTCTGCCGCTGCGCATGATCTACGGCTCCGTGGAATGGCCGGTGATCGTCCTACTCGCTTCGATGATCCCCCTCGGAGCGGCGCTGGAAAGTTCCGGCGCCACATCCATCATCGCCCACGGCCTTGCGGCGGTGACTGAAGGTCTTCCCGGGTGGGTGGCCATTCTCGTCGTGCTCGTGGTGACGATGACGCTCTCCGACGTGCTCAACAACACGGCCACCGCCGTCATCGCCGCTCCCGTTGCCATCGAGCTTTCCCGCACCCTCGATGCCAATCCGGATCCTTTCCTCATGGCGGTCGCAGTGGGTGCGAGTTGCGCATTCCTCACGCCGATCGGGCACAAGAACAACATGCTGATCCTCGGTCCGGGAGGCTACGCCTTCGGAGACTATTGGCGCATGGGACTGCCGCTCGAGATTCTGATCACCGTCGTTGCCGTACCGATGATCCTCGTCGTCTGGCCACTTTGAGTCGAGGCCGAAGAAAAGCCCGCGTGTCGAACACGCGGGCTTTTGCCGGTATTGGAATGACGAATTCTTCAGTCCTTGCTCTTGGCCTTCTCGCCGTCCTTGTTCGAGGCCTTCATCGCGGCCTTTCGGGAGAGACGGACACGGCCGTTGGGATCGATGTCGATCACCTTGACAAGGACTTCATCACCTTCTTCGATCTCATCGGTCGTATTCTGCACGCGATAGTCGGCGATCTCGGAAATATGGAGCAAGCCCTCGACTCCGGGGAGGATTTCGACGAAAGCACCGAAGTTGGTCGTGCGGACGACCTTGCCCACGTACTTTTGGCCGAGTTCGGCTTCCGCGGTCAGTTCGCGCACGATTTCTAGAGCGCGCTGGGCTCCCTCGAGATCGGGAGATGCGATATCCACCCGTCCGTCGTCTTCGATGAAGATCTGGCAGCCGGTCTTCTCTTGGATCGAACGGATGATGCGTCCGCCCGGGCCGATGACATCGCGAATCTTGTCCTTGTTGATATGCAGCGTGAGGATGCGGGGAGCGAATCGTGAAACCTCCTCGCGCGGCGCGGCAAGCGCCTCCTCCATCACATCGAGCAAGTAGAGACGGGCTTTCTTGGCTTGCTCGAGCGCCTTGGTCATCACATCACGATCGACGCCGGCGATCTTGATGTCCATCTGCAGCGAGTTGACTCCGTCACGGGTTCCGGTGACTTTGAAATCCATGTCGCCGTGATGATCTTCGGCGCCGGCGATATCGGTCAGGACCGCAAACTCATCGCCTCGCATGACCAAGCCCATGGCGATACCGGCGACCGCCTTCTTCAGCGGAACGCCCGCGTCCATCATGGCGAGCGAGCCGCCACAGACGGACGCCATCGACGAAGATCCGTTCGACTCCATGATCTCGGATACCAAGCGCATGGTGTAAGGGAAGTCCGCTTCATCCGGGATCATCGGGCGCAACGACCGCTCGGCCAGCGCACCGTGGCCGATTTCTCGACGGCCTGGGCCACGCAGGAAGCGGACCTCGCCGACAGAGAAAGGCGGGAAGTTGTAGTGAAGCATGAAACGCTTCTCGCCTTCGAACTCGAGCGTGTCGATCTTTTGCGTATCGCCCGTGGTGCCGAGCGTCGTCACGACGAGAGCCTGCGTTTCACCGCGCGTGAAGAGGCAGGAGCCATGAGTTCGCGGAAGCACGCCGACGCGCGCGGTGACCTTGCGGATCTCGTCCGGTTTGCGCCCGTCGAGGCGAGTGCGCGTGTCGAGAATATGCTGATGGAGGATGTCGTCTTGGAGGTGGTGAAAGGCCTCCTTGACCCATGCGCTGTTGTCTTCCTCTTCCGTCGAGGCCTCTTCGATCAAGTGCGCGAGAATCTCGTCGACGCGCTTGTAGGATTCCAGCTTGTCCTTGACCTGCATCGCATCGTGCAGAGGGGCACGGCCTTTTTCTTCCACCAGCTTCACGATCTCTTCCGGAATGCTCGGAGAGACGAATTCCCGCTTCGGCTTGCCGACCTCGGCGATGAATTTCTTCTGCGCTTCGATGATTTCCTTGCAGGCGTCATGCCCGGCAAAGAGTGCGCCGACGATCTCTTCTTCGGAGACCTCCTGTGCGCCGGCCTCGACCATCACGATGGCTTCGGAGGTTGCTGCAATGATGATGTCGAGCGTGCTTTGCTCCAAGACGGCATGCGTCGGGTTGATGACGTAATCACCGTCGACGAGGCCGACTCGTACGCCTGCGATCTGAGCCGGGAAGGGAATGTCTGAGATGCCCAAGGCGAAGGAGGCCCCGGTCAGAGCCAGGACATCGGGGTTGTGCTCCTTGTCGGCGGAAAGAACCATCGAGATGACCTGCGTCTCGTAGTTCCATCCGTCGGGGAACAACGGACGCAACGGGCGGTCGATCAAGCGCGAGGTCAGGGTTTCTTTCTCGTTCGGGCGCCCTTCACGCTTGAAAAAGCCTCCCGGGAGCTTGCCGGCGGCATACATCGCCTCGCGGTAGTCCACCGTCAGCGGCAGAAAAGAAACGTCCTTCGGACTCGGCGCGGCGGTCGTATTGACTAGAACGACGGTATCGCCTTGGCGGATCAGTACCGCACCGCCGGCTTGTCGGGCGATCTCGCCCGTTTCGACGGTTATCTTTCCGCCGGAAAACTCGAATTCCATGGTGTGTTTCGACACAGCTCGTCTCCATTGCAGCGATGGCCATCGCATCGGCTGCCGTTTATATCCGCTCTGCTAGAAGCCGGAGGAGTCAACGGGGTCCATCGCGGCGCAGAGGAATTCCTCGCCGAGCGGTCTCTTCGGCTCGGCGAAATCCCCATTCCTCGATGTCGCTTAGGGTTGCTGCGAGAGCTCTGAGGTCTTAGGCGATGACTCAGGGCGGGACGAGTGGGCTGTGTAGCAAAGTTCATGAGAGCCCTGTGAGCTTGGCGACGAAAAAACGGACCGTTTGCCGAAACGGCCCCGTTTTCATGATCTTTGCTACGCAGTCCATTCGCCCTCGGCATTCCCGCGGCAACCGTTCGACGACTCTCGATGCGCTCTCCACGCTTTCCGACTCGTTCGGAGCGGTTGTCATGCAAGATGGCTTGCAGATTGTATCTTCGTTCTTGCTACTTGCGGATACCCAACTGACCGATGAGGGACTTGTAGCGTGCGGGATCTTTGCGCTTGAGGTAGTCGAGCAAACGTCTTCGTCGACCGACCATCTTCAGCAACCCCAGACGCGAGTGGTGGTCCTTCTTGTGCTCCTTGAAGTGCTCGGTCAGATGGTTGATTCGCTTCGTCAGCAGTGAGACCTGAACCTCCGGCGATCCCGTATCGGTTTCGTGATTGCGGTAGATTCCGATCAACTCGTCTTTCTGTTCTTTCGGCAAAGGCACCGTTTCAGCTCCCGGGATACGACCTGTGATGGTGACGCATCCGAACTTCCTTCTCTCATACAAAACCCGCTCAGCGATCCCCGCCGCTGTAGAGCTTTGATTGGGTGTCGATCTTTGGCGATATACCTTAGTTGTATTGGCCTTAGTTGTATTGGCTAGTAGTCATATAGGCTAGCTATGCTATATCGGCCTTTTGTTCTATAGGCCCTTTGTCTTTCGGCCTTTGGCATGACGGTCTTCGATCTTCTCGCCATGGGCCACGGGCCCCAAGACCAGCTTCAAGGGGACCGGGCGAGCATCCTAGCACCCTGCCGTCAGCCGATCAAGTCGCTTGCCCCGGTCGGGAGCTTCCACGAAATACCCCGACTAGAAGGACGAGGGCTCGGTATGCGTTCCGCCGTTGCTCCGCTCGGCGGGTGGGGGGAGCACGATACGCGGGTGGACGAGGCCGCCGTCACCGGCTTCGCCGATTCCAATCATCGCACCGCGTGTGCTGAG
>JALUUK010000103.1 GCA_027021395.1 Acidobacteriota bacterium | reverse complement strand
CCGCTGCCGCTTGCCCAACGACCTTTTGGCGCTAGAGGCAAAGATGCGCGAGCAAATCCAAGCGCACGTTTGTCGAGGGCGCGTCGATTTGCTATTGCATCTCGAAAGAGATCGCAACCAGCCGATACGTTTCGGACTCTCGTTGGAAACGGCCAAGCGCGCCGCGGCTGCGTGGAAGACGCTTGCGGAAGAGTTCGGCGGGGACGGCGAACCCACCCCCGAGGCGATCTTGAAGGTGCCGGGCGTATGGGAATGTCTTCCCGCTGCCGAGGTCGATCTCGAAAGCGTCAAACCCTTGGTATCGGAAGCTCTAGCGCGCGCATTGGTCGATTTCGACGCGAGCCGGAAGCGGGAGGGCGACGTCCTCATCGCCGATCTGAGAGGGCGTCGCGACGCGATCCGCCGGGCTAGCGAGAAAATCGACAGCCTCAGTGCGGCGGCATCGAGTGAAGCCGCACGGCTCTTGCGCACGCAGATCGAGCGCTTGCTTGGAGAAGTTCCCGTCGACGAGGCCCGGCTGGCGCAGGAGATTGCCGTCGCCGCCCAGAAATCCGACGTGACCGAGGAGCTCGTCCGTTTATCGGCACATCTCGAACGTCTCGACGCACTGATCGAGGGAGAAGGCGGCGAGATCGGCCGCGCGCTAGACTTCCTCGTCCAGGAGATTCGCCGCGAGGTCAATACCATCGCTTCGAAGACGGCACGGGTCGAGATCGACGAGCAGGTGTTGTTGATCAAGGGAGAACTGGAGAAGATCCGTGAGCAGGCGGCCAACCTCGAATGAGATGCCTGGGAGCCTGCGCGGTAGAAGCCGATGTGGTCGAAGGGCGAGGGTCGAAATGGTTTCGCTGAGGCCGTCCGTCTCGCCTCAGTGAAGATAAGGTGACGATGGCTTCACGTGGGCGGATCGGCAGCAGGCCGTGTGGCGCGCGGGAAGCAGGGAAACCGAGATGCTGGAAGACGGCACCGCAGAAGAAAAGGCATTCGAGCCGGCCGAGGCTCGGCGTGAAGCGACTCTCTTCGTCATCACAGCGCCGTCGGGAGCCGGAAAAAGCACGCTGATTTCGCGTGTGATGCCGCAATTGGAAAAGGCGCGTTTTTCCGTATCTTGGACGACGCGGGCGCCACGGCCGGGAGAGGTGAATGGCCGGGATTACCACTTCATCGACCACGACACTTTCGAGAAGATGATCGAGCAGGACGGCTTTCTCGAATGGGCGCGTGTGCACGGAGAGTTCTACGGCACCGGACGACAGGCCACGCTGACCCTGCTGCAAGAGGGCTACGACGTCATCTTGGATATCGACGTGCAGGGCGCCGCCCAGGTGCGGCGTGCGGCGTTGGCTTCGACCTCGATCTTCATTCTTCCGCCCTCTTTGGACGTGCTCGAGCGGCGTCTCCAGGGGCGGGGGACCGAGACGGAGGCCAAAATCAGGAAGCGAATCGAAGCCGCGAGGATGGAAATGGAGCAGGCGGGCGACTTCGATCATCGTGTCGTCAATGATGATCTCGAGCGGGCGGTGCGTGAATTGCGGGCCATTCTCACCCGCAGAGGGGACGAACGATGAAAGCGAGTGCTTCTAGCCCGAAAGTTCTGCTCGGCGTGACCGGGGGTATCGCCGCCTACAAGGCGCCCGAGATCGTACGTGCCTTGGTCGAGGCCGCTTGTGAAGTGCGTGTCGTCCTGACGCAGCGAGCGGTGGAATTCGTGACGCCGACGACGCTGGCCACTCTCTCCGGGCACCCTGTCTTGCGCACGGAATTCGGAGAGGAGAATTCACACGAGATCGGGCATATCGAGATGGCGCGCTGGGCGGATGCGCTCGTCGTCGCACCGGCGACGGCCAACAGCATCGCACGCTTCGCCTGTGGACGGGCGGATGATCTGCTGTCGACCATTTATCTGACCTTCGACGGCCCTGCGGTGGTGGCCCCGGCCATGAATCCGCGGATGTGGGAACGTCGGGAAACGCAGGCGAACGTCGAAGCGCTAGGTGAGCGCGGCGTCGCCATCGTCCCGCCGGAGGAGGGATTTCTCGCATGCGGGGATCGTGGGCAAGGCCGTATGGCCGCCATCGAGAAGATCGTTTTCGAGACGGTGGCCGCGGCGAGGCGCACTTCGAGTCTCGAAGGACGAACCGTGCTCGTGACGGCCGGCCCTACACATGAGAGGCTCGATCCGGTGCGTTTTCTGAGCAATCGCTCCACCGGCAGAATGGGATATGCGCTCGCCGCTGCGGCACGGTCGCGCGGGGCACGAGTCATTTTGATCAGCGGCCCGACGTCCTTGCATCCCCCGTGGAACGTCGAGATACAGCGGGTGGAATCGGCATGCGAGATGAACGAAGCGGTGCTCGCCCATGCCGCCGAGGCCGACGTGGTCGTCATGACGGCTGCCGTCAGCGATCATCGGCCGAAGACGGTTTCGAAAGTCAAGCTCAACCGCAGAGATGAAATGCCGACTCTCGAACTCGAAGCGAATCCGGATATCCTGCTGGAGATCTCTCGCCGGAGGCGTCGCGCTAGGCAAGTGATCGTCGGATTCGCGGCGGAGACCGGCGATGAAGTCGCCAAGGGCGTGGCCAAGCGGGAGCGGAAGGGCTGCGATCTTCTGGTGGCCAACGACGTGAACGCAGCGGGCGCCGGTTTTGCGGTGGAAACCAACATCGTCACCGTCATCGGTCGCAACGGCGAGCACGAGGCCTGGCCTCAGCTCCCCAAACGCGCGGTCGCAGAGCGTTTGATGGATCGTATCGAAAGCGAACTCGCGATCGCTACGGACGCCTGCCGAAGCGATTCCGTGTGCTGAGATGGAAAACGATTCGCATCGGGATCTGCGCCGATGGCTCAAGCTCTATGCTGATCTCGGGGTGCGAGAACTCCCCCTCATGGAGCGAACCCCCCCTTCGGATGACGTCCAAGGGGACGAGAGTGCAAAGCCGTCGCCGAGCGCCGCGCTCGCGCACCTGCGTGAGCATGAGATCGGTGAATGCCGGCGGTGCCCGTTGCATGAAGGTCGCCGCAAGATCGTATTCGGAGTCGGGAATGCTCGAGCGCGCTTGTTCTTCGTCGGTGAGGGGCCGGGCGCGGATGAGGACCGGCAAGGCGAGCCCTTTGTCGGGCGTGCCGGACAGTTGCTCGATCGTATCATCGCAGCGATGGGACTCGAGCGTGAGGAAGTCTATATCGCCAACGTGGTGAAGTGTCGGCCGCCCGGAAATCGAGCACCTCTTCCCGATGAATCGGCGCGATGCCTGCCGTTCTTGGAACGGCAGATCGAGATCGTCGCGCCGGAGGTGATCGTGACGCTCGGCCGTGTCGCGCTCGAGGGCCTTCTTGGAGAAAGCGTCGGCGGGATCACCCGTGTGCGAGGAACCTTTAGGCAGTACCGGGGCATTCCGCTGATGCCCACCTTTCACCCGGCATATCTTCTGCGTTCTCCGGAGAAGAAACGCCCGGTTTGGGAAGATATGCAGGCCGTGATGTCACGCCTAGGCTTGACTTCCTCTAGGAGCGACAGGTCATGAGCGACGATTCGAGATCCTTTAGGGCAGCTCTGCTGCAAGGCATTCCAAGCGAGATTCCCGAGGCTCCGCCGAGCGAGCCGGGAATCGACCGCGCGCCCCCTCATCGGCCCCATCTGTCTGCGGCAGAGAAGCGTTTGGCTGTGGCGAATGCACTGCGCTATTTCCCTGCTGCATGGCACGGTCGACTCGCACGGGAGTTTGCCGCCGAACTCGCGGACTACGGTCACATCTACATGCATCGCTTCCGGCCGCACTATGCCATGAAGGCGCGAGCCATCGACGCCTATCCGGCACGGACTCGTCAAGCGGCGGCTATTTTGATGATGATGCACA
>JALUUK010000102.1 GCA_027021395.1 Acidobacteriota bacterium | reverse complement strand
CGCGAAAGCAATGGGCACGGGCTCGCATCCACATTTCCCTTTGCGGCCTTGGCCTCTTGGCGCGCGACGCCTTGATTCGCCCGTCGGTATGCGGTTCAAAGAAGAAAACCGGTCGCACCAAGCCGCCCCGGCAACGAGAAAGCGCCCCGACCGACGATCGGAGCGCCATTCTCGCTCGCACCTTCAGCTCAGAGATCGCCGTCGGAATCTTCTTCTTGATCTTTGCCTTCTTGAGACTTCAGGCCCGTCTTCGCTTCGTATTCCTCGCGCTTTTTCTTCAATTCGGCGAGTCGGGCCTTTTCCGCCTCTTGCTCGCGTCTCACGCGTTCCGCGTCAGCATCGACGGCAGCGTTGAGAGCCACGGCCTCGATACCCAAATCCGCATCTGCGATGAGCTTCTTGGCCGCAGCATTGTCTTCGACACTCAGCGACTTCTTCGCGAAGGCCTTTGCGCTTTCGAAATCCTTCTCGATAAACTTGGCCTGACCCATCTGGTAGTAGCCGGTGTAGTCCTTCGGAGCGCACTCGCTGAGTTTCTTGCCCCAGGTAAAGAGATTCTCGGCCTGGCTCAGCCCGTTGTAACAGCTCGTGATGTTCTTGACGATGTTGCAGTTCTGAGGATCGGCCTTCAATGCCTTTTTGAATTCCACGAGCGCCGCCTCGTATTTCTTCGCTCCGAGAAGAGCAGAACCGAGCTTCGCGGCGATGCGCGTATTGCCCGGATCGGCTTCCGCCCAAGCCCGTACGCTTTTCTCGGCTTTTGCGTACTTTGCGGTCTTCGCCGCTTTGTTCCGCTCACGCGCCGCTTGCTCGAGGTGGATGGTCGCCAGAAGCTGCAGAGATGCCTTGTCCTTCGGCTTGAGCGCCTTGGCTTGCCCAAGCGCCTTTTCGGCACAGGCGTAGTCGTTTTGCTTGAAGCAGATATTGGCGATCAGCGAGGCGATCGAGTGGTTCTTGGCCGGGTTGGATTTTCGAAGATCGACCAATGCTCGATCGTAGTCCTTGATCATGTACAGCGCCTGCCCCCGCAACATCGTCAGCTTGGCCTTGGTCGCCGCATCGGTTGCGAGAGGCTCGGCCGTATCGAGCGTGGTCACGACATCGTTGTAGTCTTTCAAACGGAACTGGATTTGCGCCAACATCATGTGATAGTTGACCTTCCCGGGATTGATCTTGATCGCATCCCGGTATTTCTGAATTGCGCTGCGGTATTTCTTCAACTGAGCATAACAATTGCCCAGCATGAAGAACCCGAAATCGTATTCGGGCGCATTGTGTACGACGTGCTCGAACTCCGACGCAGCCTCGACCCACTTTCCCTGCCGGTAGTAAGACATCGCCGCTTCGTAGTCGGCCGACGCCGGCAGAATGGCCAGAAAAACCGTGACGAGAGCGACCGCGACAACTTTCCTCGCGAAGAACGGCTTGCTCCGCTCGGGAATGCGGCCCGGGGTTTTCGATTGTTTCACCATCATGTTGCGTCCTCCAGCGCATGATGCGCCAAGGGTCCCTTGCTTACGAGTTTGCCCCGTATCGGTAACTCCCGCATGCCCGCTGCGGGCCGAGAAAGCGAAGCCCCACGTTAACAACGAGATAGGCATCTCCAAGCCGGCGCTGATCCAGCAAAATCGAGGTACCGAGGATCAATCGAGCGAGAAGGTCACATAGACCGTGATATAGACGTCCACCGGCCGGCCGCCTTGGGTGGCCGGCTTGTACCGCCACTGCCGGACCGCTGCCAACGCGGCATCCGCAAAGCCGAGATTGGTGGCCGGCTCTTTGAGGACGGTCAGTTCCCCAATGGTCCCGTCACGACGAACCACCGCCTGCAAATAGACCTTCCCCTCGATGCGCGCGCGACGCGCGGGCTCGGGATACTCCGGCAGAACCTTGGTCTCCTCGATCACCTCGGGATTCGTCACGCCGTTGAGCCCGGCCATCAGCGGGCCCGAGAGGGGCGGTGGTTCGGGAACGCCGATGACGATGTCCATGTCCGGATCCATCGGCGGAGGCTCGGGCGGAGGCTCGGGCTCGATGATCGGCTCCGGCTCGTCGGGCGTCGGATCGGGAAGCGGGACCTTTTTGGTCAGCTTCCGCTCGATCTTCTTCTTCGGCATATCGGGAGGAGGAGGAGGCACATACTTGCGCACCTTCACGACCTTGCGTTCTTTATTCGTTTTCTGCAGCGCGGCGGAAAAATCCGGGTAGGTGATGGCAAAGAGCAGGGCGTGAAACAAGAGGGCGATCGAAAAGAAGATGAGGTTCCGCTTGACGCTTCCCTCGTCGGCCGCCTCGAGCAGGAAGAGTTCCTGCGTCGCCATTTTCTTCAACTGCTCGGCAGTCGGTCCGCCGGCCGCCCCTGCGGGCGCCGAGCCTGTTGATGATTCCTTGTTCTCGGCCATGGCTGCCTCCTGCTACCGCTGCTCTATGATGACCTACTGCTGCTCAAAAGGATTGTATCCGAAGGCGGCGATATACTCTTGGATCTCCGAAAATGTCGGAATCGAGATATTGGGGTCTTTCCTCGGATCCCACCCCTCGGTCTTCTTGATCATCACGAGTTTGTCGTAGATGCGAACCATCGTCTTGTACGGGGCTTGACGCCTCGAGTAGATGATGATCGGCTTGTCCGGCCAGCGCTCTAGTTTCTCCATGACATAGGGAAGAATGTCGTCCGGATCAGCGAGCTTGCCATCCATGGTGAACGTGCCATTTTCGATGACCTTGAAGAAGATCGCCTCTTCCTGATCCTGAGGCTGGTTGTTGTCCTCGTCCTTCGGCAGTTTGAAGTCGAGGCCCTTCGTCGCGGAAAAGACTGCGGTCACCATGAAGAAAATGATCAGGAGGAAGGCTATGTCGGCCATGGACGCCGAGGAGATCTCGGCCTCGGGCGCCTCACCGCGCTTTCGCAGCTGCATGGTTCATCCTCCCTATTGGATATCGTCGACCGTGAGCTGATCGGAGAGCAGCGTCAAATCCGATGCGCCGACTCTTCTCAGCATGTCGAAGGTATCGTCGACGTACTGATAGGGCGTATCCCCATCCGCCTTGATGATGAACGGCGTCGTCGAATCCTTTCCGAGCTGTACGGCGACATAGGATTCCATGTCGGTCAGGCTGCCCACGGGAATAGAGGACATCTCACCGTCGGACCACTTGTAGCCGTACTCCGGGCAATCCGGACCCGTCATGCCGGGGTCGAGGCAGTGGATGACGACATAGGCCGAGCCCTTGGCCACTTCAGAGCGGTTTTCGGCCTTGGGCATCTCGACCTTCGTCTTGTCGACATCGAACTTCGTGGTCACCATGAAGAAGATGATCAACAAAAAGGCGATATCCGCCATGGAAGCCGTGGGAACGTTGCCCGCGATTTGCTTTCTGGCAATGCGTTTCATCGGGAATCAAGCCGCTCCGGCTTCACCGCTTTGCTCGTGAGTTTCCAGCAGGATGTTGGCCGTCGTTTCCATCTCGCGAATGTAGGCGGAAATCTTGGTGGTATAGAAGTTATAGAAGGGAAGCACCATGACGGCGACGATCAAACCGCCGGCGGTCGTCAACAGCGCAACCGAGATTCCCTTGGCCACCGCGCCCGGATCATTCAGTCCCTGTTCGGCGATGACGTCGAACGACTGAATCATCCCCACCACTGTGCCCAAGAAGCCGATGATCGGCGCGATATTCGAAATCAGGGCCAGCAACCAAACCCAGCGTTCGAGCAGTGCCATCTCGTGAAGAGCAGCATTCTCCAAGACTTTGTCCATCTCTTCTTGACTGGAATCCCAGCGCAAGATCGCGACCTTGGTCATCGCCGCCGAGGGGCCCTTATGTTCTTCGCAGGCCTTGAGAGCTCCGTCTACGTTTCCGTCGAGGAGCATGCGACGAGTCTTGGAGATCAGTTCGGTCGTCTTGGTACGAGAGCGAAAATACAGGGAAAAACCGCGCTCGAGGATCACCACCAAGCCGAGAATGGAGAGCAGCAGAAGCGGGTACATCACCGCCCCACCCTGCCTGAAGTAGTACACGAGCTGGCCACCCCATCCGGCGGCGATCACGCCTGTTGCAATCACGATGCACTCCTCACCTGAAATCTAGTCGGAGAAAGAGACCCTAGACGTTCCAGCCGACCTCCGACAACCGAAGGCCGACCATGGAATACCCATGGTCCAACGCTCACCTCTTAATATTCGCCGCGGAGAATACGGGGGGGACCGGGTAGTGTCAAGACCTCCCGACCAAGGGCATGCGGCGGGGTGAAAGATCGATTTGCGGGTGGAGCCCCGCAGATGATCGTCTCGCGACTTCGCCCTGGAAGTCACCCTTGCCGAAGGAGGCGAGGCGAAGCGTCGAATGCATCCCGCAGCCGTCCGTTTTTTTCGCCTTTTCGCCCAGCCCCGGCGGAAAACACCGACTTCCGAGCGGCGGCACGCCCCCGGCCATTGCCGGGGACAACGTGTCTGCGGAATGGTCCGAAGCGGATCAGCCTTCTTCGTTTCCGAGGCGAATCCCCCGCTCGAGGAGCAAGGTGCCTCGCGATCGCGCAAGCGCGACAAGGGCCTTGCTATAGTCGATCAAGGCTGAGATCTCTCGGCTTTCGGCATTGCGAAGGTCGTTTTGAAAGAGCAAAACCGTGTAAGCGGTGGAGAGGCCGTTTTCGTAACGCTTTTGCTCCGCCTCCACCTTGCGCCGTTGCTGCACCAGATTCGCTCGTGCAGAAGCCACACGGCGCGCGCTGGTTTCGAGATTGCGAACGGCATTCCGAACTTCCACGCGAATATCCTGACGCAACAGTTCGAGATTGAGCTTCGTTCGATTGACCTCGAGCAGCGAGCGCGAGTACTCCGCTCGGGCGGTCTTGTTGCCCAAAGGAATACTGAGGTTGAACGAGAGCGTCCAAGCCGTATTGTCTCGGTCTGGAATCTCTGAGAACGCATCTCCCCGTCCGCCGAATACGCGAACGAAAGCCGTTCGCTGCATGGTCACGAAGCCTTCGTCCCCGGACGCAAAGACGCCGTCCGGTCCGAAGATATCGAATTGCTGAAACTCTTGAAGCTGACGTTGGGCTTCGAAATTGTTACCCGAGATATCGTACGAGCCGGTCACGGAAAGATCCGGCCGCAGTTGGTTGCGCCGAAACCTCGCGGCGAGGCGATTGTTCTCGAGAGCCAGTTCCTGCGCTCGCAGAACCGGGCGTCGCTTGAGCGCATCGGCCACCGCTTCCTCCATATCGACTTTGACCTCTTGAAAGCGCGGCTCATCGGTGGTGCGGATGGGACGATCCCACTCCGGCGCCGAAGGGTCGATCCGCATCAGCGCCCGCAGGGTATCCTCGGCGGATCGCACGTTGTTCTCGGCAACGATCACGCCCTCTTGCCGATCGGCGACCGCCGCCTCGGCCGTGGTGATTTCGATCGGCGGAAGCGTCCCCACCTCCACTTTGATCTTCGTTTCCCTCAAGAAATCCTCGGCAAGTGCCAAAGAAGAGCGCTCGACTTCCACCGAGCGCTGCGCTCCGACGAGATCCCAGTAGGCATCTTCCACACGTTTGACGACGACCATCACCGCATCGGCGAAGTTCTCCTCGGAGATTCTCAGGTTGTTTTTCGCCTGCTCGATGCTCGTCCGATTGATGGACAGCCCGAAATTCCGCAGCAACGACTGCGTGTACTGCAAGCGCACCGTCGCCTGCATGTTGACGGGCACCAGACCGAAGAGCTCGATGGCCTCTCGCGTGTAGTCGCTGATGAACTCGCTGTAGGCGAACGACGCCGACACCTGCCCGCCCCATTGATAGGAATCGCTCCAGGCACTGTTGATGCTTCTAGCCGTCTGGCTCGAAGGCGAAAAGTCGCTGGTCGGCTCGGTCTGCGAGCGATTCCAACTGCCATTCACCGTGACGACGTCCTGAAAGACGCCCTCGGCGGAGGCGATCGCTTCGCGGGATAGTTTCGGATCGACGCGGGCGATGGCGATATCGAGATTCTCGATGAGGGCGCGTTCGACCGCATCGGCAAGGGTGACGGTCCAGGCCCCCTCCTCGGCGATCGCGCCCCCTACGGAAGAGAGCGCGACGAAAAGCACCAGGACCCGAAAGATTCCACTGTTTCTAATCATGATCTCCAGTCTCTCCAAACTCTAGCTTCTTGGACGATAACGGCCGACCGGCCGCCTGATTAGCACCACTCGCGGGCACGGGCAGTCCACTGGCGTCATTAGCGATTATGGGTCTGCGGTGCTCCCGAGGGCTCGCAAATTCCGCGAAGTAGGTCTTCCGCATGGTGACAAGCCACCATGTGGCCTCGCGATAGTTCGCGCAAGCCGGGAACTTCCCGGCGGCAGAGATCCGTTGTGTAACGGCAACGCGGGTGGAAGGAACATCCGCTCGGGCGGTCGGATGGCGATGGAATCTCGTCCGGCAGCAGCGCTTTGCGACGCCTGGCCTGCTTCGGATCCGGTACGGGGGATGCCGCGTAGAGCACCTGGGAATACGGGTGCGTCGGCCGAGTGCGGATGACCTCTTTCGGAGCGGATTCCATCACACGACCGAGGTAGAGCACGACGACTCGGTCGCAAAAGTGACTGACCAGGGCTAAGTCATGGGCGATAAAGAGGTAAGCAAGACCATGGCGCTGCTGCAGATCGACCAACAAGTTGATGATCTGCGCCTGCACCGAGACGTCGAGCGAGGAAACCGGCTCGTCGCAGACGACGAATTCCGGGCGCACCGCCAGGGCACGTGCGATCGCAATGCGCTGTCTTTGCCCCCCGGAGAACTCGTGAGGCATGAGATCCATCGCGCCGGCATCGAGGCCGACCTCCTCCAGCAGGTCGGCAACCTGCTCGCGAAGTCTTGAGCCTCGAGCGATTCCATGAACCTCTAGCGGCTCACCGACCAACGAGCGCACACGCATCCGCGGATTCAGCGATGAAGTCGGGTCTTGAAAGATG
Organism: Acidobacteriota bacterium; assembly: GCA_027021395.1. Lineage (GTDB taxonomy): Bacteria > Acidobacteriota > Polarisedimenticolia > J045 > J045 > JALUUK01. The sequence continues at coordinate 9,953 of JALUUK010000102.1, read as the reverse complement.
AGTTGCATCCGACGGCGAAATCTCCGCATCTGCGCCCCGCTCAAGCCCAGGACGTCCGTCCCATCGAATCTCACCGTACCCCGATCCGGCGCAAGCAGACGCAAGATCGAGCGACCGAGCGTCGTCTTCCCCGAGCCCGACTCGCCGACGAGACCCAAGATCTCTCCGCGAGCCACCTTGAGATCGACTCCGTCGACGGCATGCACGATGCGTCGCCCACCGTGAGTGGCGAAGCTTTTGGCCACGCCCGCGACCTCGAGCAGCAAGTCGGAGGATTGCGTCATCGTGCATCCGCCAGAAAGCAAGCGACACGCGTTCCGTTCTCGACAGTGCGAAGCTCCGGATGACTCGTCGAGCAACGGGATTCCGCGCGGGCGCAACGGGGATGAAAGGCGCATCCCGAGGGCAAGCACGCAAGATCCGGCACCTGCCCCGGAATCACCGGCAGCTCACCCCGAGCAACCTCCGCCGAAGGCATCGATGAGAGCAGAGCCGCCGTATAAGGATGCGCAGGCGTGGAAAACAGAGCGTCCACCACGGCGTCTTCCACCACCGAACCGGCATACATCACCATCACCCGATCGCAAACCGAAGCCACGACCCCGAGATCGTGAGTGATCAAGAGCACGGCCATACCCTCTTTGCGCGCGAGGGAAGTGAGTAGATCGAGTATTCCCGCCTGCAACGTCACGTCGATGGCCGTCGTCGGCTCGTCGGCGACCAGCAGACGCGGCCCGGCGGCAAGAGCCAGCGCGATCAGGGCGCGCTGCTTCATCCCCCCAGAGAACTGGTGAGCGTATTCCTTCACCCTCTTGTCCGGATCGGGGATACCGACTCTGGCCAAAGCGGCCTCCGCCTGCGCCCAAGCCTCGCGTCGAGTGACGGAGCGATGAGCCCGGATCACATCCACGATTTGCGAACCGATCGACATGACGGGGTTGAGCGCCGAGCCGGGTTCTTGCGGAACGTAGGCCAATCCCGCTCCGCGCACGCGCCGCCACTGCTCCTCCGTGTACTCGGACAGGAGGTCCCCCGCGAAGGAAATGGTGCCGTCCGTCCAGCGCCCTGGAGGTGGGACGAGGCCGAACAATGCCAAAGCGGTCGTCGACTTTCCCGACCCGGACTCGCCGACGAGGCCGACGATCTCTCCCGGTGCGACTTGGAAGCTCACTCGATTGACCGCACGGACCACACCCTCACCGCGGGGAAAGTCCACGACCAAGTCTTCGACCTTGAGCAGCGCAGGAGTCGTCATCGTGCGCACGATAGCATCACCGGTGGGATTCTGTCCGCCGTCAAGACTTCGACGGCGAGCCGTCGTCGCTCCGCCACCGCTTCTCGTTCTTTCCATCGGAACGATACCGGCCGAGCACGGCCCCCGCCATCTCGTCGGCTGCACACGGGTGATCGGCAGCCTTGCATGGATCTTGCTAAACCGATGGTGACTGTGGAGAGGTCGAACGGAGATCGGTCTGTAGGCAGACCGGTTTGATCCACCGGCGATAACGAAACCGGTGGGCGGAGGAGGTTCTTACCCGTGAAAACGATGGTTCTCGTGCCCGACCGCCGCTGCGCTCATGCGCTCGGGCCTCTTCTTTCCGGCTGGCCCGCGAAACCACCGAAAATCGTGACTTTCGGACGGGAGACGGCGGAATTCCTGCCTTTCGGTTTCGAAGTCCTAGCCTACCCCGTCGAGGAAGGTACCGGGCTCGCACGCCCCTTCTACGACGCCCTCGTCCGCGGTCACGACATCGATACCGTGCTTGCACCTGCTCATATCGTTTCGTCCGCATCGGTCCCCACTCTGGCGCTCGACCTCGTGCCGGAGGCATCCCTCGACGATCTGGGGCAGACGATGAGGGAAGCCCCGGCGAGTCTGGTCGAAGCCGCCGTCGCCACCGTGGAGAGACGTGCAACGATGTTGCGCCTCGGCCTTTTCGTCGCGGAATGGCGGCCGCAGTGGTTTGACGAGAACCATCGGCTTCGTTCGACGGCCGCTTCCGAGATCACTCGACGACTGACGGAACTCGCCTCCACCGGAATGAGCCGAGCAGTCGATTCGGATGAGACGAGAGATACCCCTGAATCCGGCATCTCACCGCCGGAGCGCTCGGCGACCGAGTATCGCTCGCGACACCGAGGACGCGAGGTCATTTTGCTCATCGGCAACGGCCCCTTCGAGCACCTTGGGCCGCAAGACCTTGCGCATGCAACCATCATTGCCGGTTCGAGCGCTCTTCCCTGGCTCCGCGAACAGATGGGCGATGCCGACTTCGTCTGTCTGACCGAAGCACCGCGCTCGCGAAAAGCCGCCGACGCCCTGTCGACATCGCGCGCCACGGTGGTCGTTCCCCGCGGGACCATGCTCGCACGCTGCACTCCCCGGGCGCGCGCCGCCGTTCATCTCGACGACTTCGCCGCCGGAGGAGCACCTACCTTCGGCTGGTCCGATGACTTGACCGCTGGGTTCTTCCCCGGCCCGGATGAGGCTGCGCTCGCCCTGCAATGGGCCTCTTGGATCGGCGCGGGCAGTCTGCGCATCGCCGGAGAACCGCTCGAAAAGGAATCCCCTAGATGGCGAGCCTTTCTCGATGCGGCACTCGACCAGATCCGGCGGCGCTGGCAAGAGCCGTGCTCGCCCGAGCCCGAACGCGTCGCAAGTGCGGGGCACTCAAGCACCGTTCCTTCCGGACGATGAGGTGAGCACGACACGACGCGGAACACCGAATGCGGCAAGTGGAAAAGCGCGAGTCGAAGCACTTCGGATCCGAGATCCGTCTTCCGCGAATCCGGGCCGAGACTTTCGGAATTTCGCCGCGACATCTCGGCCGACGGCCGAGCGCCGAGGAGGGTTCTCATGCCGAGCTTCGCCCACCCAAGAGAATTCAGCCGGGTCCCGATCCGTATGCGGGCCGAGCTGATCGTCGGCCGACAGGTCATCGTTTGCAATGAAACGCGGGATATTTCCGCCCGCGGCGCTTTCGTAAGAACGAAGACGCGATTGCCGGTCGGGACGGAGTGTGAGATCCATCTCGAACTCGGTGCGCCCCCGACCATCCTCCGGGTTCACACCGTAGGTCGAATCGTGCGATCGGATCAAGACGGACTTGGACTTCGCTTCGACTCGATGGACGTAGAGAGCTTTCAACATCTGCGCAACCTCGTTCTCTACAATTCCTCCACCCCCGAAAGGGTGCAGCAAGAATTCGAGAGTCACATCGGTCTCAAGCCGCTGATGCCATCCGAGCCCGCACGATAGAATCGACCGGCACGGCGGAAGCACCATCTAGCCGAGAAGACCCACCCTCCCCTCCCAAGCAGCCTGCTACACTCGCGGCATCGGTAGGCGTAGGAGGGTTTATCGTGCCGGAGCTTCCCGAAGTCGAAACCGTCGTCAGGCAACTCGCGCCCCTGCTCGTCGATCGTCGGATTCGGCGATTCGAGATTCGAGATCGCTTACTGCTCGGCAGCGTTCCGCTATCTCTCGACGGCACGGGTATCTCCGCCGTATTTCGCGAGGGTAAGCAGATCGTTTTCGAGATCGCAGCGGATGGATCACCCGGGAGGCGGGCAGCAGCCGGGAACCCGGTCTCCAAGAATCAGAGCGTGCTCGGCTGGCTGGCGATTCATCTGCGTATGACAGGCCGCTTGCTGTGGTCCTTTCCGAACGACTCTGCACAATCTCGCGGTAAGACCCGTGCGGAGTTCGCGTTCGAGCACGGCCGGTTGTGCTTCGTCGATACCCGGCGTTTCGGTACCTTCGCCTGGCACGAAGAGAGATCGTCCCTCCGCTCTGCCGGGGTGGACCCCCTCCGAGCATCCTTCCGCATCAGGAACTTGCGAGAGTTGATCGGCTCCTCGACGCAAGAGATCAAGCCGTGGCTTATGCGACAGGATAAGATCTGCGGCATCGGCAACATCTACGCCTCGGAAATCCTCGCCGAAGCCGGGCTGTCTCCCTTCCTCCGGGCCGGATCACTCGACCGCAAGCAGCTCACCCGCCTCCACAAGTCGATTCGCAAGGTCCTGCGCGATGCGATCAAGCACTGCGGCACGACCTTCAGCGACTTTCAAGATGCACGGGGAGTCAAAGGCAAGTACCAAGACTATCTCCGGGTCTACGATCGTGAGAACATGCCCTGCCGTGCTTGCGGTCATGGAATCACACGAAGCCTGCAAGGCGGACGCAGCACCTACTTCTGCGAGCAATGCACGACCCTCCCTCCGGGTAACCCTTAGTTCACTTGAACGACCCCCATCTTCCCACATCGATTCGTATCAAGATTTCATGATGACGTGCCGATAACGCCTCTGCACAGAGCGGTCGGCATCCGTTCGAGTCGCCGCACCGTAAGATGACGCCTCCGCCGCACAGCGGCGTGACTACGAGGTTCGCAAATGGTCGAGATGGATGATGTCGTTCAAGAATTTCTGGTGGAAAGCCATGAGAATCTCGATCAGCTTGATCAAGATCTCGTCTCGCTCGAACAAGACCCGGGAAACCGCCAAATCCTCGACAGCATCTTTCGCACGATACACACGATCAAAGGCACCTGTGGATTCCTTGGGTTTTCCAAACTCGAATCAGTCACCCACACCGGAGAGAACTTGCTTTCCAGACTGCGAGAAGGGGAACTCGAGCTCACCTCCGAGAACACGTCGGCGTTGCTCTCCATGGTCGATTCGGTTCGACAGATGCTGGCCTGTATTGAATCCTCCGGCGAAGAGGGTGATACCGACTATTCCGAGCTGAAAGCATGGATCAAACGCCTTTACGAAGAACCGCAAAGCTCCGCTGCCATGACTTCGGATCCTGCCGCCAACGACGAATCACTTCCTGAGAACCCGGAGCCTTCCGAACAAGATCCGCCGTCCATTGAAGAACCGGCCGAGCTTGCGGCTTCAACAGCCGACACTCCTCAAGCGCCTTCACCGGCGTCTCCGGAACCCACGCAAGTCGCCAAGCCCGAGGGCCAGCCGGCTCGGACGTCGGCCGGACAAGGAAGCTCCGGTTTGCGTGACACCGCCATCCGCGTCGATGTCAGCCTGTTGGATCAGTTGATGAATCTCGTGGGCGAGCTCGTGCTAGCGAGAAACCAAGTTCTACAGTACACCGGAAATGTCAGCGAGAACGCGCTCGGCGCGGCTTCGCAAAGGCTGAACATGATCACCTCCGAATTGCAGGAGGGTGTCATGAAGGCCCGTATGCAGCCGATCGGCAACATCTGGAACAAGTTTCCCCGCGTCGTACGCGACCTGTCGAGTTCGACTGGCAAGAAGATCCGTTTGGAAATGGAAGGTAAGGAAACGGAACTCGACAAGACACTGCTCGAAGCCATCAAGGACCCTCTGACACATCTGATTCGCAACGCTTCGGATCATGGAATCGAAACTCCCGAAAAGAGGATCGCCGCCGGTAAGCCCGAAGAGGGAACTCTGCGACTGCGTTCCTTCCATGAAGGCGGCATGGTCAATATCGAGATCATCGACGACGGCGCGGGCATCGACCCTCAAAAGATCGCCAAAAAAGCGATCGAAAAAGGGATGGTAACGCCTGAACAAGTCGCACGTATGAGCGATCGCGATGTCGTCAATCTGATCATGCTCCCAGGATTTTCCACTGCTGAAGCCGTCACCAACATCTCGGGGCGAGGCGTCGGGATGGATGTCGTCAAACAGAACATCGACAAGATCGGCGGCCAGGTCGACCTTCAATCCGCGCCCGGCGAAGGAACGACGGTTCGAATCAAGATCCCGCTCACTCTCGCCATCATCCCGGCGCTCATCGTCGGTTGCTTGAGCGAGAGGTTTGCCATCCCGCAGGTCAATCTTCTCGAGCTCGTGCGCCTCGAAGGCGAGCGAGCCGTCCGCGGCATCGAGTACATCCAAGGAACTCCGGTTCATCGACTGCGCGGAAATCTCCTCCCGCTCGTCTACCTAAGCGAAGAACTCGGCTCGCCGAGAGAACGTCAGGTCGATGGCGAGGAAGTCGCGAACATCATCGTGCTGCAAGCGGAAGGTCGTCATTTCGGCCTCGTCGTCGATTCGATTCATGACACGCAGGAAATCGTCGTCAAACCGCTCGGAAAACAGCTCAAGCAAATCGATGCATTCGCCGGCGCCACCATCATGGGCGATGGTCATGTCGCCTTGATTCTCGACGTCGTCGGGCTCGCCATGCGAGCAGGGATCATCTCCGCCGACAACGCATCGGCTGCACAAGCCGGTACGAGCACGAGGTCGCAAGAAAGCGAGTCGCTGGAGACCTTGCTCGTGTTCCGGGTTGGAAGCGAGGGTCGTTTGGCCCTGAACCTATCCTTGGTCGCACGGCTCGAAGAGTTCAAGAAGGACAAGATCGAATACTCCGCCGGGCACCCCGTGGTCCAGTATCGAGGCGAAATCATGCCTTTGATCGAACTGTCGTCTTATATCCCGGAAAGGCGAAGCGAAGTCCGCTCGGCCGTCGAGGACCTAGAAACGGATCCCGACGTCGTACAGGTCGTGGTGTTTTCCGAGGGGCGGCGCAGCGTGGGCTTGATCGTCGATCAGATTCTCGACATCGTGAAAGACAAAGCGGATATCGGCCGTCCTTCGACGCGCGACGGCGTTCTCGGTTCTTGCGTGATCCAGGGAAAGGTCACGGAGCTGCTCGACGTACGCGGCGTCATTCGCATGGCAGAGCCCGAGTTCTTCGAAAATCTCCTTTCCGATGACTCACACGCAGTCTCGGTTTCCGACCGCTCTGCTCAGGAATTCGTGGAGGCCTGATCGATGACCCCAGCACGCCAGTACTGCACGTTTCGCCTCGACGGCCATCTCTTCGGCGTCGAGGTCGGCGAGGTCCAGGAAGTCATCCGATTCCAGGAAATGACCAAGATACCTCTTGCGCCGGAAGTCGTCTCGGGATTGATCAATCTGCGCGGACAGATCGTCACCGCCATCGACCTGCGACCACGCCTCGGCCTGCCCGCTCGTTCGGACGACCACCTGCCGATGAATGTGGTCGTTCATTCGGACGACTACTGGATAAGCCTCTTGGTCGATGAAATCGGTGATGTGATCGAAGTCGACGAAAGCCTCTTCGAAGACGCCCCGGAAACTCTTTCGGGAAGCGCCAAAGAACTCATTCTCGGTGCATTCAAGCTCGAGAATGAACTTCTGCTCGCACTGAACACCAAGCTCGCCATCACGATCGACACGGACGGCGCCCGATCCGGAAGCGCCGAAGAAAGCGCAGTCGCCGGCCGTTAGAATCGACGAGACCAGCGAGAACGGTGCGTCTTTGGGCCGCGCTCGGGAGGAAGCAACGACAATGAAAGCTTTCGTGGTAGATGACTCTCGGGCCACACGACTTCACCTCGGACGCATGCTTCGCGAGATGGGGTTCGAAGTCGAGGAAGCTGAAGACGGAGTGGACGCCTTGCAGAAGCTGGAACGCGCCGAACCGCCGGAAATCATCATGGTGGACTGGTACATGCCGAATATGGACGGGCTCGAGTTGGTGAAGCGCTTGCGTGAAGACAGCCGATTCAACGGCACGCAAGCGATGATGGTGACGACGGAAACCGGTCAGGATCGCATCGCTGTCGCGCTCGAGGCCGGCGCGAACGAGTACGTCATGAAGCCGTTTTCTAAAGAAATGCTCATCGAAAAGCTGGAGATATTGGGCATCTATCAACCGGAAATGGGATAGGTTGATGACGAGACTCATGCTGGTCGATGATTCCGCTCTAGTCCTTCGGATTCTTCGAAGCGTGTTCGATGCCGAAGAGGGACTGGAAATCGTCGGCACCGCCTCCAACGGTCGCGAAGCTCTGCAGCGACTGCCGGAACTCAACCCGGATCTCGTCGTCTTGGACATCGAGATGCCCGTGATGGGTGGTCTAGAAGCTCTACCCGAGATCAAGAAGCGGTATCCCCGCCTGCCGGTGATCATGTTCTCGACTTTGACCGAACGCGGTGCCAAGGCCACCATCGAGGCCCTCACTCTCGGAGCTAGAGATTACGCGACGAAGCCGACGAACAGCTCCGATCTCGCGCAAGCCATCGAGTCTGTAAGATCCGATCTCGTCGGCAAAATCCGCATGCATGCGCCTCCGGCAATCGCGCCGAGACCGCCCGAGAAGAATCCGACAATCAAATCGAAACTCGCTCGCATGCGGGAATCGAGATCTGCCTCCTCCCATAGCAAAGTACTCCGGCCGACCCCGATGGGTGGAAACTCGTCCTTCGCTCCTGCGATGCACCGGAATCCTCCGCAGCCAAAGACCTTCGTCGGTTCCCCGCAAGTGGTCGCCGTGGGAGTGTCGACCGGGGGACCGGAAGCCTTAGCCAAGATCGTTCCCGCGATTCCAGGCGATTTCCCCTTGCCGATATTGATCGTGCAGCACATGCCGCCGACCTTCACCTCCCTGTTGGCCAAGCGTCTCGACGCCCTTTCGGCGCTCAGCGTACGCGAAGGCCAGGACGGGGACGCGGTCGCGCCGGGTTCGATCATCATTGCCCCGGGAGGGCGACACATGCTGGTCGCTAGAGGCGTATCCGGCTCGGTGATTCGATTGAGCGATGATCCTCCCGTCAATTCCTGCCGCCCGGCCGTCGATGTGCTTTTCGATTCGGTGGGTGAAGTTTTCGGAGGGCGCGCGCTCGGCGTCATTCTCACCGGCATGGGACACGACGGCCTAGCCGGAGCGCAGAACCTCGCTGAACGCGGATGCGGCATCCTCGCTCAAGATCAGCATTCGTCCGTGGTATGGGGAATGCCGCGAGCCGTTGCCGAAGCCGGCATTTGCGATGCGATCGTTCCTCTAGATCAGATCGCCTTGGAAATCCAAACACACACGCGGCGCACCGGACCGAGATCGAGCGTTACCGCTCCGAATCCAATCGGCACGGGGGGGGGACGCTGATGTCGACCTTGACCATGGACTTCCAGGCCATCCGCAAGATCGTGCTCGAGCAATCGGGGATCGTGCTCGACGAGCGCAAAGACTATCTGATCGAGTCGCGGATGCTTCAGCTCGCTCGAGAAGAGGGCCATAAGAACCTCGAATCTCTGCTCGATGCACTACGCAACGATACCTCGCGACGACTTCAGTGGAAAGTCGTCGAGGCCATGACGACCAATGAGACGTCGTTCTTCAGGGATCTCCATCCTTTCGAGACCTTGGCTACTCATATTCTTCCCGAACTGGCGGAAGTCCGGAAGAACAGCCGGAGGTTGCGCATCTGGTGTGCCGCCTGCTCGAGCGGCCAAGAACCCTATTCCATCGCGATGACCATCAAGGAGAAAGTCCCGGTCCTCAACGGTTGGAAAATCTCGATCCTCGCCAGCGACATTTCGACCGAAATGATCGAGAAATCCCGCGCGGGACGCTACTCTCAGCTCGAGGTCAATCGCGGGCTACCCGCTGCGATGCTGGTGAAGTACTTCAAGAAGGAGGGTTCGACTTGGCAGGTATGCGATGAACTCAAGTCGATGATTTCCTACCGGCAAGTCAACCTAAACGGAGCGTGGCCGGTTCTCGACCAATTCGACCTCATCTTCCTTCGCAATGTATTGATCTACTTCAGCGTGGATGACAAGAAAAAGATCCTAGAGAAGATGCGGCGCGTCATGCGACCGGATGCTTTCATCTTCCTCGGCGGCACCGAAACCGCATTCAGCGTCGACGACAATCTGGAGCTTTGCCAGTACGGCCGCACGGTCTGTTACAAGAGGAAATAGAACTCGCGCTTTCGGCTGAATCAAGTCGCGGTCGAAAGCGCCCCCGAGCGCGCACTCTCGGCAACCTTCGCGACGGCATCGATCACATCGCCCATCTCTTCCCGCCCGGCTAGCAGAGTGTTCTGCTTGATCCACACCGTGTTGGCGCAAAGCTTCTCACAGACGGGCAAGTCGTATTCCGAATAGGGCCGTGGAAAAACGTCGTTCCACGTCCCTCCCCCCCCTG
>JALUUK010000101.1 GCA_027021395.1 Acidobacteriota bacterium | reverse complement strand
TTGCGATCCCGACTTCGTCGACAGCGATCTCGACGGATACGACGACGCCTGCGACAACTGTCCCTTCGACGCCAACAGCGACCAACTCGACGGAGATGGAGACGGAGAGGGCGATGTTTGCGACGCCTGCCCGGCGGAGGTCATCAACGACGAGGATGGCGATGGTATCTGCTGCCCGGCGGACAACTGCTGTCTCACTTCCAACCCTTCCCAGGCGGATGCCGACGGCAACGGCATAGGCGATGCCTGCGATACCAACCCGGTGCTGCGAGTCTCTTCCGACCCGTCGGACAACCCCGATCATTCGACAGTGCAGCAGGCCGTGGATGCGGTGATCGATCCGGGCACCACCATCGAGGTGCTGCCCGGATCGACCGGCCGCTATGTCGAGCAAGTTCTGCTCGACAGGAACCTGTCGATGCAGATCATGGCCGCGGCAGCAGGCAATCCCGGCGACGTGATCATTGACGGAGGTTCCGGCCTAGCCTTCGATCTTCGCTCGGCATCCGCGGGTGTCGCCGTGAAGATGCAGGGCCTGACCCTCGAGGGCAACATCGGCCTTCAGAGCAGTGTCGCGACAGATCTTCGAGACCTTCACCTGAGGAACATCACGGGAACCGGTCTGAAGCTCGATGCGGATGCGCACCGGGCGGTCGGTCTTACGATGGATGCCACCGTGAGCGGCGGCATTCAGCTTGCCGCGGCAGCCTCGCTCAATTGCTCTCGAGGATCGATGCGCGACCTCACCGGCGTGGGAATCGAGCTTTCCGGAGACCTCGTATTCGACTCGATGGTGCTGGCCGCGGGCTCGGGTGCCGGTATCGTGCTTCAAGCCGGCGCCACCCTCGATCTTCGCTATTCCACCCTGGCGGATCACGCCGGCATCGGTGTCGACAACGCCAACGGCGGCACCGTGACGGTGCTCGATTCCATCCTGTGGAACAACGCGGGCAATGATCTGGTCGGCGTGGCCTGTGCCGACGTCAGCGGTTCCGATGTCGGGTCTCCCGATTGCTCGGCCGTCAACGGGAACATCTCGGCCGACCCGCTCTTCGAACCCGACTACGCCCTAGGATCCGGATCTCCCTGCCTCGATGCCGGTGCCGATCCTTCCACCTATACCGGCGAGCCGCCGTTTGACGGCAACGGTGGACCGCGCCTGCGCGACTACGATGGGGACGGCATGGCCCGCAAGGATATCGGCGCCATCGAAACGAGCAATGCTTCGCTTTCACCGGGCGACGTGACGGGTGTGCGGTGGTCTGATTCCGAGACCCTGCTGTGGGATGCGGAGCCTTCCGCGGTCCGCTACCACATCTACCGCGCCGATATCGCTTCGCTGGCCTTCTCGAACTTCGGCACCTGTCGCGATGATCTCGATCCCGACCTGAGCGACACGCAGGCATCGATCACCGACGTTCCCATCGCGGGAAGCGGCTGGTCGTTCACGATCACCGCCGAGGACGGCGGCGGTAGCGAGGGAACCCTCGGCTTCGGCAAGATGGCCGAACGCTCCAACTACTCGCCCTGCCCGTGAGCGAGTGAACCAAGGCGGCGGCACCCATCCGGCTCGGTATCGCCTCAGGGGGTCGCCGTCGTCATTCTTCCTCATCGCCGAGGATGCTCCTCGCGTCGGCCACGAGCCGGGGATCGGCGAATTCGCTCGCCTTCCAGATGCGAAGCGCGCTTTGGGCTGCTTCTCGCGCTTCATCGAGGCGACCGATGTCCCGCAAGCACTTCGCTAGCCCAAGGAACGCCTCGGCGACGCGGCGGTGGTCATCGCCGAGGGTCTTTCGGCGCGCGGCGAGCGCCGCCCGGTAGGCTTGCTCGGCACGGATCATCTCGCCGCGCGCATGCAGCAGGGTGGCGGGGGCGAGAGTGGCGTCGAGCGCGGGAGCATTTGCGCCGAAGGCCTCGATGAGCGCCGCGCGCTCGCGCGCCACGAGTTCCTCGGCTTCTTTCAGCCGACCGTCTCGGATGAGCAGGAGAGCTAGGCGACCGAGAGGAAGCGCTCCTTCGTGAACGGCAAGCGCCTCGCGGTAGGTCTTTTCGGCTTCGGCAAGGCGGCCTGCGCTTTCGAGAAAGCTCGCTTCGTTGGTCAATGCCCCCCGAATGGTGCGCGGCGACGCGTTATCGGAGTGGCGGAGAATGCGAGTGGCGTCATGAGCCACGGCCACGGCTTCTTCGTACTTTCCTTGCGCGGCTAGGCAAGTACCCAGCGTCGATAGCGTGCGCCCGATGGCCGGTGCTTGCGGGTCGAGAAACTCACGCTGGATCTTCAGCGCCTCGCGGATCGAAGCCTCAGCCTCTTTGTAGCGGCCAAGGTGCAGATAGCTACGCCCGAGAGCGGCAATCGGAGCAGCGACCCGGGTGGAGTTTCGCTTCCCCGCCAGTTCGGTCTCCATCGCGATGGACTCCTCGAATAGCGGAATCGCCTCGGCATGTGCTCCTCTGCGGGCGAGAATGAACGCAAGGTTGTGCGTGCTCGTGGCGACACCTGCATTCGTGCGTCCGCCGGCGGCCTCACGTTTGGTCTCGAGCGTCGCGCGCACGAGGGCCTCCGCCTCATCGAGCCGCGCGGTCCGGAGCATCACGCCCGCTAGGTTCTCGTAGGTGGTCGCCAACAAACCGAGATCCCCGCCGCCCGACTGATCGGCCGCCTTCAGAAGGGAGATCCCCTCACGCAACAGAGCCTCGGATTCCTCCAGATCGCCAAGGCTCGTCTTCATCGCTCCGAGGCCGTTGAGCACGTCGGCGAGAAGCACCTTGCCGGTCTTGGGGTCGGCGCGGTAGATCTCCAGCGCTCGGCCGAGTTCCTCTGCCCCTTCGCGGACACGACCCTGGAAGAAACGTAAGGCTCCCAACTCGCGATGACTTTTTGCCAGATCGGGGTGGTTCCCTGCGAGGGTCTCACTCCGAATCTCGAGGGCTCTGACGAGTTGACGCTCCGCTTTGTCGAATTCGCCCAGGGATCGATAGGTGATTCCGATCGTTTCCCGCACGATCGCTTCGACCAGAGGCTCGTCACCGAGGCCGTCGGCTGCGCCATTCGAGGCCGTGTCCAGAGCATCGAGAATTCGTGCATCGGGTCCGAGTTTCTCCAGATGGGGAGCAGCGAGCATTTGGCGAAGGAATTCGACGACTCGCTCCGCCTTGCGTGCCTCGACCTCTGCCTTGGCTCGTTCCCGCGCCTGAATTCCGAGCTGCACCGAGACAGTGAGGGCGAATGCAATGCCGAAGAGCAAAAGCAGGGATGCGATGCCGACGCCCGTACGATGCCTGCGCATGAACTTGCCCAGCTTGTAGCTAGCGCTCGGTGGGCCGGCGATCACCGGAAGATCGTCTAGATGGCGCGAAAGATCTGCTGCCAATTCACTCGCCGAGTGATAGCGACGTTCGGGGTTTTTCTCGAGTGCCTTGAGAACGATCCAGTCGAGATCGCCCCGCACGCGCCGTCGGAGTGCGGGAAGGTTCTCGCTACGTTTCGACGCCGCATTGGCGGCCCCTTCGCCGAGGGTGGCGAGACGTTCGCTCGGTCGCGGTGTTTCATTCTCCTGAATCACGCGGCAGAGTTCGAGATAGCCCGCCTTGCGCAGTGACCGGACGTCGATCGGAAGCGCACCGACGAGTAGCTCGTAAAGCACGAGCCCGAGCGAGTAGACGTCGCTGCGCGTGTCGACGTCTGCACGACCCTGGGCTTGCTCCGGGCTCATGTACTCGGGCGTTCCGATGAGAATTCCCGTGCGAGTGAAGAAACTCTGCTCGCCGAGCTTCTGCTCCGTCGCTTTTGCGATACCGAAATCGATGATCTTGGGCACGGGCAGGCCGTCTTGAATCTGCACCAAGATATTCGAGGGCTTGATGTCGCGGTGAA